>DATENJ010000409.1:0-6236 GCA_035275125.1 Actinomycetes bacterium
GAGGTCGCGGGCGGCGGCCACGGCCCGTTCGGCGACCCGGCGCCGGCGCGGGAACGGGGCCCTGGTGGCGCGGTCGGCGACCAGCTCGACGGCGACCATCAGCCCGAGGCCGCGGATGTCCCCGGCGGACGGGTGGTCGCCGAGGCGGTCCTCGAGGCCGGCCCGGAGGCGTTTGCCCTGGGTCTCGGCCGCCTCGACCAGGTGGCGTTCGCGCAGGACGCGGAGGACGGCCCGGCCGGCGGCGGCCCCGACGACATGGTGGGAGTAGGTGAGGCCGTGGGTGAAGCCGCCCTCGCCGATGGTGTCGTGGACCGCCCCCGAGGCCACGGCCAGCCCGAGTGGCCAGTAGCCGGAGGCGGCCCCCTTGGCCAGGACCAGGATGTCGGGCCGGACCGCCCAGTGGTCGCAGGCGAACCAGCGGCCGGTGCGGCCGAACCCGGTCATGACCTCGTCGGCGATGACCAGCACCCCCTGGCGGCGGCAGACCTCGGTGACCGCCGACCAGTAGTCGTCGGGCGGGACGGCCGCCCCCAGCCCGGCCCCGGCGACCGGCTCGGCCACGAACGCGGCCACCGTGCCCGCCGGCGAGGCCAGGATCTCCTGTTCGAGGGCCTCGGCGTAGCGGGCCCCGCAGCCGGCCGGGTGGCTGTCGCCGAACGGGCAGCGGTACTCGTAGGGGGCGAGGGTGTGGCCGGCCAGGCCGAGCCAGGGCAGGTACGGGCGGCGCAGCGGCCCGCGGCCGCCGACGTCGAGGGCGCCCCTGGTGTTGCCGTGGTAGCTGCCCTGGCGGCCGATCACCCGCCAGCGGTCCTCGCCCCGGGCCAGGTGGTAGGCGCGGGCCATCTTCAGGGCTGTCTCGACCGCTTCGCTGCCGCCCGACACCGGGTAGACCCGGGGGCCGTCCATGGGCAGCAGCGGGGCCAGCTCGTCGGCGTAGGCCTCCAGCTGCTCGGAGGCGAACATGGTCCCGTGGGCGTAGGCGACCCGCCCCAGCTGGTCGGCGACGGCCGCCGCCACCGAGGCGTCGCCATGGCCGATCCCGACGACGACCGCCCCGCCGGCCCCGTCCAGGTACCGGCGCCCCTCGGTGTCCCACAGCTGGCAGCCCTCGGCGCGAGCCACCGTCGGCAGCCCGGTCCCCCGGGCGAAGACGTGGCTCATCCCTTCACGTACACCCCCTCGGGATCCAGCTCGTCGCGGATCAGCCGCAGCTCGGTGTCGGTGGGGTCGGGGGTGACCTGGAGGTCGTCGGCGACGCGGAGGTCCCAGCCGGTGGCGGCCCGGGCGTCCTGGACGCTCACGCCGGGGTGGACGGCGAGCAGGACCATCTCGCCGGTGTCGGGGTCGAAGCCGTAGCGGCCGAGGTCGGTGACGACCACCGACGGGCCGAGGCCCTGCCAGCCCTGGGCGGCCCGCAGGGCGGCCCCGCCGAGGTTGCCCGGGCTGGTCCGGAAGTCGATCCGCTCCACGAACGAGCGGGCCGACTGGCGCATGAGGACGAACACCTCGCGGGCGTTGATGGCGATCTCGCAGGCCCCGCCGGACCCGGGCAGCCGCACCTTGGGCTGGTCGTAGTCGCCGATCACGGTGGTGTTGATGTTGCCGAACCGGTCCAGCTGGGCGGCGCCGAGGAAGCCGACGTCGACCAGCCCGCCCTGGAGGTAGTAGCTGAACAGCTCGACCATGCTCATGGCGGCGGTCGCCCCGGTGACCAGGCAGGGGTCGCCGATCGACAGGGGCAGCCGGGCCGGCCGGGCCCCGTACACCCCCGACTCGTAGATCAGCTCGATGTCGGGCGCGACCGTGCGCTGGGCCAGGGCGACGGCGATGTTGGGCAGCCCGATGCCGACGAAGCAGACCCGCCGGCCGGCCAGGGCCCGCGCCCCCGCCACCACCAGCATCTCGCTCTTGGACCAGTCGCCGCCCATCAGCGGTAGTCCCCGTAGTCGACGGCGCCGGACATCGCCGGGGCCGGGGTGAGCTCGGCCCAGCGCTCGGCCCCCAGCTTGTCCACGTACTCCTGGTGGGTGGCGGTGCCGTGGACCCACTCGTCCAGCCACGCCTCAAGCAGCTCCTGGTCGCGGCTGATCCGGTCCCACTCCAGGTAGAAGCGGTTGTCGCGGTCGTAGTAGCCCTGGGCGTAGGAGGGGTGGGCGCCGCGTGGGCAGACGACCACCGCGTCGACCTTGATCCCCGGGATCAGGGTCCGGTTGGGGTCGGCCCGCACGACCTCGGCGTCGACCAGCTCCTCGACGACCACGATGACCCGGCTGGCCGCGAACGCCACCTCCTTCTGGCAGCCGGTGAGGCCCCAGATCTGGGTGTTGCCGGCGGCGTCGGCCCGCTGGGCGTGGACGACGGCCACGTCGGGGTTGAGGGGCGGGACGGCGAACACCGGCTCGCCCCCGAACGGGGAGGTGACCGGGCGGATGTTGGGGTTGACCTTGGGCAGGTCGGTCTCGAAGTACGACCGCAGCGGCCAGAACGGCAGCTTGGCGGCGCCGGCGGCGTACCGCCCGACCATCCCGAAGTGGCTGTACTCCTCCAGCTCCAGGGGGGCCGGGTCGTGGTGCTCGACCCGCCGCCGGATGGCGTGCAGCGACCCGACGCCCGGGTTGCCCATCCAGGAGAAGACCAGCTTGCTCGCGACCCCGGCCCCGATCATCTGGTCGTAGACGACGTCGGGGGTGAGCCGGCACAGGGTCAGGTCGCGGCGGCGCTGGCGGATCACCTCGTGCCCGGCCGCGAACGAGATGAGGTGGGTGAACCCCTCGATGGCCAGGGTGTCGCCGTCGCGGACGAGCTCGGCGACGGCGTCGCGCATGGTGGCGACCTTGCTCTGCTCAGCCACCGACGACCTCGTCGGTCGGGGCGGCCGGGTCGAACGAGGGGAGGGAGCCGGCGACCTCCTCGACGGCCTCGGTGAACAGGCGCAGGGCGGTGCGGCACTGGTCGGCGGTCACGACCAGGGGCGGCGACAGCCGCACGGCGCTCTCACCCGCCTCGAGGACCAGCAGGCCGCGGCGGAAGCAGGCCAGCTGGACCTCCTCGGCCAGCTCGCCGCTGGGGAACTCGACCCCGAGCATCAGCCCGACCCCGCGGACGTCCTCGACCAGCCAGGCGAAGCGGCTGCGCAGCCGGGCCAGCCCCTCCAGCAGCAGCTCCCCCTGGGCGGTGGCGTTGGCCAGCAGCCGCTCGTCGCGTAGGACCTCCAGGGTGGCCAGGCCGGCCGCGCACGGCACCGGGCTGCCGCCGTAGGTGGAGCCGTGGGCGCCCTTGGGCCAGCGCCACAGCTCGTCGCGGGCCATGAAGGCGCCAAGGGGCAGGCCCGAGGCGATGCCCTTGGCCGCGATCAGCACGTCCGGCTCGACCCCGGTGTGCTCGATGGCCCACATCCGCCCGGTCCGGCCCATGCCCGACTGGACCTCGTCGGCCACGAACAGGATGCCGTGGCGCTCGCAGACGGCCTTGAGCTTCTCCAGCCAGCCCGGCGGCGGGGTGATGTAGCCGCCCTCGCCCTGGATCGGCTCGACGAACACGGCCGCGACCTCGCCAGGGTCGACCTCGTAGCGGAACAGGGTGTCGGTGAGCCAGTCGACGGTGGCGTGGCCGCACTCGGGGAAGCTCAGGTTGAGCGGGCAGCGGTGGCAGTAGCCGTAGGGGGCGTGCAGCACCCCGGGGAGCAGCGGCCCGAACCCGGCATGGTACTTGGCCTTGGAGGCGGTCAGGCTGACCGAGCCGTAGCTG
Source organism: Actinomycetes bacterium (assembly GCA_035275125.1). GTDB lineage: Bacteria > Actinomycetota > CALGFH01 > CALGFH01 > CALGFH01 > CALGFH01. The sequence continues at coordinate 3,748 of DATENJ010000409.1, forward strand.
CGGCCGTGGAAGGCGCCGTAGAAGCTGATCACGTACTGGCGGCCGGTGGCCGCCCGGGCCAGCTTCAGCGCCCCCTCGACGGCCTCGGTCCCCGAGTTGGTCAGGAAGGTCCGCACCGGGCCGGCCATGGGGGCGGTCGCGGCCAGGGCCTCGGCGTACTCGGAGTAGACGGGCAGGTAGAAGTCGCTGGCCGAGTAGTGGAGCAGGTCGGCGGCCTGGCGGCCGACCGCCTCGACCACCCTGGGGTGGGCGTGGCCGGTCGAGCAGACGGCGATGCCGGCGTTGAAGTCGAGGAACAGGTTGCCGTCGACGTCCTCGATCAGCGCCCCGGTCCCCCGCCGGGGCACCATGGCGTAGGCACGGGGCAGCGACGGGCTGGTCACGGCCGCGTCCCGCTCCAGCACCTTGCGGCCCTCCGGCCCCGGCAGCTCGGTGCGCACGTCCGGCACCGGCCGGCCCGGGTCGAGCCAGGCTGCCGTCTGGGTCAAGAGATCACCGTCTGGGACTGCTCGCGCATGAACTGCTGGACGTAGTAGAGGCCGCCGCCGGCCTTGCCGGAGCTGCCCGACCCCTTCCAGCCGCCGAACGGCTGCACGCCCGGCCAGGCGCCGGTGGTGGCCCCGGCCTTGCGGTTGACGTAGACGACCCCGGCCTCGATCCGGTCAAGGAACCGGTCGACCTCGGCCTGGTCGGCCGAGTAGAAGCCGGCCGTCAGGCCGTACTCGGTGTCGTTGGCCAGCTCCAGCGCCTCGTCCAGGTCGTCGACCGGGGCCACGGCCACCAACGGCACGAACAGCTCGTCCTTGAACAGCCGGTGGTCGGCGGGCAGGTCGCCGACCACCGTTGGGGCGACGTAGTTGCCCTTGGGCAGCCCGTCGCCGAGGACCTCGCCGCCGGCCAGGACCCGGCCCTCCTTGCGGGCCTCCTTGACCGCCTCCTTGAACCGGTCGACGGCCTCGCCGTCGATCACCGGGCCCATGTAGGTCTCGCGGTCCAGGGGGTCGCCGACCCGCAGCTGGGCCGCCCGGTCGGCCAGGCGGCCGGTGAACTCCCCGGCCACCGACCGCTCCACGTACACCCGCGAGCAGGCCGAGCACTTCTGCCCGGAGAAGCCGAAGGCCGAGCGGAGCACCCCCTCGGCGGCCAGGTCGAGGTCGGCCTTGGCCGAGACGATGGCCGGGTTCTTGCCGCCCATCTCGCACACCGCCGGCCGGGGCACGCCCTTGGAGAACTCCTTGTAGATCTTCATGCCGACCGCGTAGCTGCCGGTGAAGGTGATCCCGTCGACGCCGTCGCTGGCCACGACCAGCTTGCCGACGTCGTCCCCGCCGGGCAGGAAGTGGAACACCCCGGCCGGCAGGCCGGCGTCGCGCAGGCACTCGTACAGCTTGTAGCCGGTGAACGAGCCCTGGGGGGACGGCTTGAGGACGACGGTGTTGCCGGCCACCAGGGCGCCGCCGGCCGGCCCGGCGGCCAGGGCCATGGGGAAGTTGAACGGGCTGATGACCGCCCACACGCCGTACGGCTTGAGCACCGAGCGGGTGTGCTCGTTGGCCGACAGCTGGCCCATCTTGTGGGCGAAGCCGTCGTTGTCGTCCAGCTGCTGGCAGTAGTAGCGGATCAGGTCGGCCGACTCCTCGACGTCGCCGAGGGCCTCGAGCCGGTTCTTGCCGACCTCCATGGCCATCAGGGCGGCCAGCTCGTTGGAGCGCTCGCTGATCAGGTCGGCGGCCCGGCGCAGCAGGCCGACCCGCTCCCGCCAGGGCGTGGCCGCCCAGGCACCGGAGGCGGCCTTGGCCGCGCTGACGGCGTCCTCGACGTCGCGCTCGGTGGCCGAGTGCACGGTCGCCAGCTCCAGCTTGGTGTCGTTGGGGCTGTGGAGGGTGAACGCCTCCCCGTCGGTGCGGGCCTCGCCGTCGACGACCGTCGGGACGGTCTGGCCGACCCAGGCCCTTGCGGTCTTCACGCCCTCCTCGAAGGCGGCGTGGAGCTCCTCGTTGTCGGCCGAGAGGGTGGCGTAGGTGACGCGGAAGTTGGCCATGGGGGCTCCCTTCGGTGGAAGGCTGCGGCCGTGCGGTGTGGTTCGGGGACGAGTCTACCTGGGCGTTCGGGACTGGCTCAGGTCCAGCCGCCGAAGCTCCTGGCCGCCGGGAGGTGGAGCTCGTCGGGGCCGTGGGCCAGGCGGCCGGCGACCATGGTGAAGATCGCCTCGGTGCCCTCGAGGCTGGCCGGGTCGGCGGCCAGGACGTCGCCGGCGAAGGCGGTCAGGTCGGCCCGCTGGCCGGGCTCGATGGTGCCGCTGATCCGCTCCTGGCGGGCCAGGACCCGGCCCCCGAGGGTGAACACCTCGAGAGCCACGGGGAGGCCGAGGCGCTGGCTGGGCCGGTGGTGGTGGACGGCGGCGGCCACCCCGTGCCAGGGGTCGAGCGGGGTCACGTGGGAGTCGGAGGAGCCGCCGGTCGGGACCCCGCGCCGCCACAGGTCGGCGA
>DATENJ010000410.1:0-3291 GCA_035275125.1 Actinomycetes bacterium
CAGCAGCCGCCGCACCAGCTCGGCCGCCCCGACCCGCTCGGAGCCGTCGGCGGCCGGCCACTCCAGCTCGGCCTCGAGGCCGAGGCGGGCCGCGTCATAGAAGTTGGCGTGGGCCCTGGCGAACAGCAGCTTCCTGGTCCACTCCTCGGCGTCCGGGGCCAGGGCCAGGGTCAGCCCGAGCAGGAAGGCGGCGTTGGCCATCATGTCGGTCACCGTCGGCCCTGCCGGCAGGGGCCGCATCTCGATGCGCAGGTGACCGCCGAAGCCGGAGTCGTAGATGGCCCGGTTCCAGCGCCACACCGTGCCCTGGTGCAGCCGCAGCTCGTCCAGGCGGGGCACGCCGCCGTCGCCGAGGGCCAGCAGCGGGTCCTGGTCGCCGCGGATCGGCAGCAGCGGCTCGTGGTGGCGCACGCTCTCCTCGAACAGGTCAAGGACGCTGGTGCGCAGCCAGTCGGTGCCGAACGCGACCCGCGACACCAGCCGCTCCCGGCCGGGGGCGTCGCGGTCGTCGGCCGCCTGCTCGAACAGGGCGATGCGGGTCTCCTCCCACAGCACCCGGCCGAGGAACACCGGCGAGTTGCCGGCCGCGGCCAGCACCGGGGCGGTGGCCAGCTGGGCGGCGTTGAAGCTGCGCACGTAGTCCACGGGGTCGACCCGCAGGTGCACCTGGAAGGAGGTGTTGGCCCCCTCGAGCACGATGTTGTCGCGCACCACCCGTAGCGGCTCGGGGTCGCGGCCCCGGATCTCGATCTCGAACGGCTCGGCCTTGACCCGGGTCAGGCTCCAGTCCAGAGCCCGGTAGCGGGGGGCGTCGGTGATGGCCCCGCGGTGCAGGTCCTCGTCGCGCAGGGTGGGGAGGATCCCGACCATGGCGACCCGGCCGCCGTGGGCGGCGGCGGTGGCCCTGACCGTCGCCAGCGCCCCCTCCAGCTGCCGGGCCAGGCCGGTCAGCGGCCGGCCGGCCAGCAGCGACGGCAAGGGGTTGACCTCGAGGTTGAACCGGTCCAGCTCCAGGGTCAGGCGCGGGTCGCCGGCGTCGCTGAGGATGGCCTGGTTCCTGGCCAGGGGGTGGCCCTGGTCGTCGATCAGGAACAGCTCGAGCTCGGCCCCGATGGTCCGGGGGCCGACCCCGAACCCCGGCCGCTCCAGCAGCTGCTCCAGCGCCCGCAGGCAGTGGTCCAGGCGCTCGGTGAAGCTGGTGTAGTCGGCCTCGTCGAACCGCTCGCGGTCGATCTCGATCCCCATGCGGCCTCCTAGGGCCGGCCCCGGGCGAGCTCGGCCCGAGCACGCTGGATGTCGCGCTCGTGCTTGAGCAGCAGGTGCAGGGTGTCGTCGACAGTCGCCGGGTCGAGCGTGCGGCGCTCCAGGTGGAGCAGGGTCCTGGCCCAGTCGATGGTCTCCGAGATCGAGGGTGCCTTCTTCAGGTCGAGCTGGCGGATCGACCGCACCACCTGGGCGATCTGGGCGGCCAGGAACTCGTCGACCTCGGGCACGCGGGCCCGGACGATCGCCCGCTCGCGCTCGACGTCCGGGTAGTCGATGTACAGGTACAGGCAGCGCCGGCGCAGCGCCTCCGACAGCTCCCGGGTCGCGTTGGAGGTGAGCACGATCAGCGGCCGCTGGGTCCCGGCCACGGTGCCCAGCTCGGGGATGGACACCTGGAAGTCGGACAGCACCTCCAGCAGCAGCGCCTCGGTCTCGAGCTCGACCCGGTCGACCTCGTCGATCAGCAGCACCACCGGGTCGGTGGCCCGGATGGCCTCGAGCAGGGGCCGGGTGAGCAGGAACGGCTCGGAGAAGATGTCGGCCTCGACCTCGGCCCAGCTGGCGTCCTGGGCCCGGTCGGCCTGGATGCGCAGCAGCTGCTTCTTGTAGTTCCACTCGTACAGGGCCTTGGACTCGTCAAGGCCCTCGTAGCACTGGAGCCGGATCAGCCGGGCCCCGGTGGCGGTGGCCAGGGCCTTGGCCAGCTCGGTCTTGCCGACCCCGGCCGGCCCCTCGGCCAGGACCGGCTTCTCCAGCCGGTCGGCCAGGAAGGCGACGTTGGCGATCATCGGGGTGGTCAGGTAGCCGACCTCGGCCAGGCGCCGGGCGACCTCGTCGACGTCGTCGAACCGTTTGGCCATCAGCGCTCCTGAAGGGCCGCGACCGGCTGCAGGGTGCCGGTGGCCGGGATCTCGGGGTGGGCGGTGTTGGAGACGATCTCCAGCTCGAACGGCCAGGTGGTGCCCCGGCGCCACTGGCCGCCGACCAGCGGGGTCCGCGAGACGTTGGGGACCTCGGCCTGGGCGGCGGTCCAGTCGACCGGGCCGACGATGGTACCCATGCGGGTCGCCTTGATGGCGTCGGCCATGGCCTGGCGGTCGCCGAGGTCGCCGACCCGCTTGACCACCGAGGCGGCGATCTCGAACAGGGCGTGCACGAACCCGAGCGGCTGGATCCACTGCTTGCCCGTCGCCGCCTGGTAGTCGCCGGCCAGCTGGCCGGCGCTGGCCCCGGTCAGCGAGGAGGTGAACGGGTGGCGGGGGCTCCAGGCGACCTCGCTGGAGACGCCGGCGGCGGTGCCCATGGCCTCGAAGAACGCCGGGAACTGGAGGGCCTTGCCGACCGAGGCGATCTTGGGCCGGTAGCCCAGCTGGGCCGCCTGCTTCCAGAAGGTGGCGAAGTCCGCGGGCAGCGGCACCCCGGTGACAATCTCGGCATCCTCGGCCTTGAACCGCTCGATCTCGGGCTCGAAGCTGTCCTTCTGGGCCTGGTAGCGGCCCAGGTCGACAATCCGGTAGCCCTGGTTGCGCAGGACCGCCGGGAAGCGGCCGCCCCAGGCCCGGCCGTCGCCGTCGTCGGGCCACAGGCCACCGATGACCTGGTTGTTCTCCACCTGGCCCCACATGTCGGCGAACACCTCGATGATGTCCTCGAGGCCCCAGTAGAAGTGCCAGGTCCACCGGTAGGGCGTGCGGCTGGCCGGGCTCGGGGCCGGGTGCCTGGCCAGGTACCAGGTCTGATAGGGGGTGACGGTGGAGATGCACGGCATCCCGGCCGCCTCGCAGGCGTCGGCCACCGGGTTGGTCGTCTCGGGGGTCGAGGAGACCAGCATCAGGTTGACCTGGTCGCGCTCGATCAGGTCGCGGGCCACCTCGCCGGCCCGGGCCGGGTTGGACTGGCTGTCCCTGACCAGGATCTCCACCGGGTGGGCGCGCCCGCCCAGCTCGATCCCGTCCTTGAACACCCGCTTGGCGCCCTCGATGACGAAGGTGTCGGCCTCGCCGAAGCCGAGCAGGGGGCCGCTCT
>DATENJ010000411.1:0-2640 GCA_035275125.1 Actinomycetes bacterium
CGCCCGCGTCGCCGTCGACCCGCTGGACGGGCTCGACCAGGCGAAGGCCGCCGAGATCGCCGACATGGCCGGCTTCCCGGCCGACGTCCGCGACCAGGTCGTCGACGTGCTCGGCAGGCTGTGGGAGACCTTCGTCGCCGAGGACGCGACGCTGGTCGAGGTCAACCCGCTGGTGCTGACCCCGAACGGCCAGGTCGTCGCCCTGGACGGGAAGGTCACCCTGGACGACAACGCGGCCTTCCGGCACGCCGGGACGGTGGCCCGGTTCGCGGACACCGCGACCACCGACCCGCTGGAGCGCAAGGCCAAGGAGAAGGACCTCAACTACGTCAAGCTCGACGGCGAGGTCGGCATCATCGGCAACGGCGCGGGCCTGGTCATGTCCACCCTCGACGTGGTGGCGTACGCGGGGGAGCGGCACGGCGGGGTCCGCCCGGCCAACTTCCTCGACATCGGCGGCGGCGCCTCCGCCGAGGTGATGGCCAACGGGCTGGAGATCATCCTCGGCGACCCCTCCGTACGGTCGGTGCTCGTCAACGTCTTCGGCGGCATCACCGCGTGCGACGCGGTCGCCAACGGGATCGTGCAGGCGTTCCACCTGCTGGACTCCCGCGGCGAGGCGGTCACGCTGCCGCTGGTCGTCCGGCTGGACGGCAACAACGCCGAGGAGGGCCGGCGGATCCTCACCGAGGCCGCGCTGCCCGGCCTCGAGCAGGTGGACACGATGGACGGCGCCGCGGAGCGCGTCGCGGAACTGGCGGGAGCACGCTGATGTCGATCTTCCTCGACGAGAACTCCAGGATCATCGTCCAGGGCATGACCGGCTCGGAAGGCATGAAGCACACCCGCCGGATGGTCGCCTCGGGCACGAACGTCGTCGGCGGGGTCAACCCGCGCAAGGCCGGTGAGCAGGTCGACGGGATCCCGGTGTTCGGCTCGGTCGCCGACGCGGTCAAGGAGACCGGCGCGGACGTGTCGGTGGTGTTCGTGCCGCCGCGGTTCGCCAAGGACGCGGTGGAGGAGAGCGTCGCCGCCGCCGTGCCGCTGGTCGTGGTCATCACCGAGGGCATCCCGGTGCACGACACCGCGGCCTTCTTCACCCTGGCGCAGCGGTCCGGGACCACCCGGCTGGTCGGCCCGAACTGCCCCGGCCTGATCAGCCCGGGCAAGTCGAACGCCGGCATCATCCCGGCCGACATCACCAAGCCGGGCCGGATCGGGCTGGTCTCCAAGTCGGGCACGCTGACATACCAGATGATGTACGAGCTGCGCGACATCGGCTTCTCGACCTGCGTCGGCATCGGCGGCGACCCGGTTATCGGCACCACCCACATCGACTGCCTGGCCGCGTTCCAGGACGACCCGGAGACCGACGCGATCGTCATGATCGGCGAGATCGGCGGTGACGCCGAGGAGCGGGCGGCCGAGTTCATCAAGGCGAACGTGACCAAGCCGGTGGTCGGCTACGTGGCCGGGTTCACCGCGCCCGAGGGCAAGACCATGGGCCATGCGGGCGCGATCGTGTCCGGCTCGGCCGGCACCGCCGCGGCCAAGCAGGCCGCGCTGGAGGCCGTCGGCGTGCGGGTCGGCAAGACGCCGAGCGAGACCGCGCGGCTCGCCCGGGAGATCGTCACCGGCTGACCGCTCGTGGGCGCCGCTGCCCGGATGTGGGGTGCACCGGACCCCGGCGGGTAGGGTGTCGGCCGGTTCGAAGCCGTCTCCTCCGAGAGGAAGTCCATGAGCGGGTACGGGATGCCCCAGGGTCCGACGCCGGGGTCGCCGCGGTCCGGCCGCACCGGGCCGGCCCTGCCGGTCCTCGAGCTGGTCGGGGTGGGACTGGCCGTGCTGGCCTTCATCGTCGCCTTCCTGCCCTGGGCGAAGCCGGACGTGCGGGGGGTGGACGCCGACAGCGTGAACGGGTGGAACCTGGTGCTGCCCACGGTCGCCACCGCCCTGCTGCTGGTCGCCGCCGCGCTGGTCGCGGCGCCGCTGCTGACCAGGCCGGCGGCCACGGTCGACGACACCGAGGCCGACACCACCGCCTCGCCGGTGCCGGCCCTGCTGGCCTGCCTCGGCGCGCTGTTCATGCTGGTCTGGGTGCTGACCGGCGGGAATTACCTCGGCCAGGACCTCAGCCGCGGCATCGGCACCTGGCTTGGCCTCGTCCTCGGTCTCGGCACCGCGGCCGTGCTCGTGCTGTCCTGGCTGCAGCGCACCGGCCGGATGAAGAAGGCGCCGGCCGCCGGCCCGTCCAACTGGAACCAGGGCCAGCCGCAGGGCTGGGGCCAGCCCAACGGCGGCTACCAGCAGCCGCAGGGTTATGGCCAGCCGCAGGGCCAGCCGCAGGGGTACGGGGGCCAGGCGCAGCCGCCCGCATACGGGCAGCAGCCGTCGTACGGGGCGCCCGGCGGCTACCCCGGGCCGTCCACCGGCGGGCAGCCGGCCCAGCAGCCGTACGGGCAGGAGCAGTACCCACCGCAGAGCGGCGGCTACCCGGCCCAGGGCGGCGGCTACTCCCCGCAGGGCTGACCCCGCCGTTGCTCGGCGCGCCTGCCCTGGTCAGGGCCACCGCGATGTAAGAGTGGGTCGCCGTGACGGACGTGCGGCAGCGACCCGGTGCAGGGCCGGCGTCAGGGCCTC
>DATENJ010000412.1:0-7789 GCA_035275125.1 Actinomycetes bacterium
CAGGTCGCGGGACATCTGGATGGCCCCGCGGGGCAGGTCCTGCTTGAGGCCCCCGACCCGGCAGTAGGTGAGGTGCAGGCGGCCGCCGGTGATCCACTCCATCAGGGCCTGGATCTCCTCCCGCTCCCGGAAGGCGTAGAACATCGGCGTGATCGCGCCCAGCTCCAGCGGGTAGGAGCCGACGAACATGAGGTGGTTGAGGATCCGAGTCCACTCGGCCATCAGCATCCGGATCCAGGTCGCCCGCTCGGGCACCTCCAGGTCCATCTGCCGTTCCACGACCAGGGCCACGCCCAGCTCGTTGCAGATCGACGAGACCCAGTCGTGCCGGTTGACCAGGGCGATGATCTGCCGGTAGTCGCGGTACTCGGCCAGCTTCTCGAACGACCGGTGCATGTAGCCGATCACCGGCTGGGCGTCCTCGATCACCTCGCCGTCGAGGGTGACCAGCACCCGCAGCACCCCGTGGGTGGCCGGGTGCTGGGGGCCGACGTTCAGGGTCATATCCTGGGTGTGCAGCTCCCGGTCGGCCTTGTCGCGCACGATGATGCCGACGCCGGTGCCGTCGGCGGCCTGGAAGGCCGCCTCACCCCGTTGTACCTCGGTGGCCACGCTACTCCCCCGGTTCCTTGGCGCCCGGCCAGGGCTTGGCCTCCCTGGTCAGCAGGGCGAACTCCTTGCGCAGCGGGTAGCCCTCGAACTCCTCGGGCAACAGCAGCTTGGCCAGGTTGGGGTGGCCGTCGAAGCCGACCCCGAACAGCTCGGCCGTCTCCCGCTCGTGCCAGTTGGCCCCGGCCCAGAGGTCGCTGACCGTTGGCAGGTGGCCGCCGTCGCGAGGCACCACCGTGCGGATCTGGAGGTGGTGGCGGTGGGGAATGGAATACACGTGGAGGATGATCCCGATGCCGTCGGCCTCCTCGTCGACCCCACACAGGAAGTCGAAGAAGTTGCAGGCTACGTCGGGCCCTCGCCGGGCCAGTTCGGCCACCCGGCGCCAGTCCTCTGGGGCGACGGTGACCGTCAGGGTGCCGTAGGCCACCTCCGGCTCGACGGCATCCCCGAGCTCCGCGACCAGGTGGTCGCGCAGGGCGTCGGCATCCACTAGGCGTCAGCCTCCACGATGATCGGCTCAGGGCGGTCCCCGTTGGCGTACCGCTGGCGCAGCGACTCGGAGCCGATCCGCTCCTGGAGCGTCATGATGCCGTTGAGCAGGGCCTCGGGCCGTGGCGGGCAGCCGGGGACGTAGACGTCGACCGGGATGATCTGGTCGACCCCCTTGGTCACCGAGTAGGAGTCCCAGTAGGGGCCGCCACAGTTGGAGCAGGAGCCGAACGAGATCACGTACTTGGGCTCGGGCATCTCCTGGTACAGCCGCTGGAGGGCCGGGGCCATCTTGTCGGTCAGGGTGCCCGACACCACCAGCAGGTCGGCCTGGCGCGGCCCGTGGGCGAACGGGATCACCCCGAGGCGGATGAAGTCGTGGCGGGCCATGGAGGTTGCGATGAACTCGATGGCGCAGCAGGCCAGGCCGAAGTTGAACACCCACAGCGAGTACTTGCGGCCCCAGTTGAAGACGAACTTGATCGGTTGTGGCAGCTCGACCGAGTCGACTAGGCCCACTTGAGGACCCCCTTCTTGTACGCGTACAGGAGGCCGACGGCGAGCACCCCGATGAAGATGACCATCTCCCAGAAGGCCGCCACCCCGATACGGTCGAAGACCAGGGCCCAGGGGAACAGGAACACGCTCTCCACGTCGAAGATGACGAACAGGAAGGCGAACACGTAGTAGCGGATCTGGGTCTGGGACCAGGTGGTGCCCACCGGGTCCATGCCGCTCTCGTAGGTGGTGAGCTTGCCGTAGCTGGGCCGGTTGGGACGAAGCAGCCGGTTGGCGCCGAACGCGACCGCGACAAAGGCGATCGAGAGCACCAGAAGGGCCGCGAACGTGCCGTAGGCCTGGAAATACGTGGTCATAGGTGGCGCAGATTCTAGTCCAGTGACCGGGCATGCGGCCAAGCTCAAACCAAGGGCCGTGGACGCCGACCTCTAGAGGGATGAGAAGGCTGGCCTGGCGGCTCTACCTGGGCACTGGTGCGCTCCTGACCGGGGCCTACTACCTGCTGCCCCAAGGCCCTGGGGCCGTGCTGAACGTGGTCGTCGGCGCCTCGGCGGTGGCCGCGATCGTCGTCGGGCTGCGCTGGCACCGGCCGGCCCGGCCGCTGCCCTGGCGGCTGATCGCGGGCGCCCAGGGCCTGTTCGTGGTCGGCGACGCGCTGTTCTCGGTCAACGAGCTGGTCCTTGGGATCGACCCCTTCCCGTCCCTGGCCGACGCCCTCTACCTGCCCGGCTACCCGGTGCTGGCGGCCGGCCTGGCCCTGCTCGCCCTCAGCCGCTCGAGCGGCCGCCGCGACTGGGCCGGGCTGACCGACGCGGCCATCATCGCGATCGGCTTCGGCCTGCTGTCCTGGGTGCTGGTCATGGTCCCCTACTTCGACGACCCGTCCATGGGGGTGGTCCAGCTGCTGGTCTCGCTGGCCTACCCGGTCGGCGACGTGCTCCTGCTGGCCCTGGCGGCCCGGCTGGCCACCAGCCCGGGACGGCGCACGGCCGCCTTCCGGCTGCTGATCGCCAGCCTGGCCGTGACCCTGGCCGCCGACATGCTGTTCTCGCTGCTGGCCCTGAGCGGCGGCGCGGCGGCCGTCAACGACGGCATGTACCTGGCCGCCTACCTGCTGCTGGGCGCGGCCGGGCTGCACCCGTCGATGGCCGGGCTGTCGGAGCCACCCCGGCGGCGGCTGGCCCGCCTGGGCCGGGGGCGGCTGCTGGCCATGGGGGCGGCCGCCCTGGTCGCCCCGGCGCTGCTGATCGTCCAGCGGCTCCAGGGCAGCGAGCCCCAGGTCGCCGCCATCGCCGGCGCCTGGGCGGTGCTGTTCGTCCTGGTCCTGGGGCGTATGGCCGGGCTGGTGCGCGGGATCGAGCGGGCCGAGGGCGAGCGCCGGCGGGTGCTCGACCGGACCGTGCAGGCGGCCGAGGAGGAGCGCATGCAGGTCGCCGGCCTGCTCCATGACGGGCCCATCCAGCGTCTGGCCGTCCTCTCCTATGACCTGGAGCGGGCCAAGCAGCGGATGCTCGGCAACCCGGCCGCCGTGGCCCGGGTCGAGCACGCCCAGGCCGCCCTGTCCAGCGAGGTGCAGGGCCTGCGGGAGCTGATGGCATCGCTGCGGCCCCCGACCCTCGACGAGGTCGGCCTTGAGGCGGCCCTGCGCGACCACGTCGGGGCGTTCGCCCGGCGCTCCGGTGTCGCCTGCTCGGTCCGGGTCGACCTGGCCGGCCGCCTCGATGGCGAGCTGGAGACAGTCGTCTACCGGGTCACCCAGGAGGCGCTGCTGAACGTGGCCCGCCACGCCGAGGCCGGCCGCCTCTGGCTGGAGCTGGACGGGGCCGGCGACCGGGTCGACCTCGAGATCCGCGACGACGGGGTGGGCTTCGAGCCGGTGGCCAGCTCGGCCCTTGTCCGCAACGGGCGCTTCGGCCTCGTGGCCATGCAGGAGCGGGTGGAGATGGCCGGCGGCCGCTTCCAGCTCGACAGTCACCCCGGTGCCGGGGTGACCCTCCGGGCCATGTTCCAGGTGGCGGTGCCGTCCTAGCCTGGTCCGCTTGCGGGGTTGTACGGTTCACCTGATGAGCGACCCGAGCAACGAGATCGCTGTCCGGCTCCGCGGGCTGACCAAGCGGTACGGGCAGGTCACGGCCGTTGACGGGATCGACCTGGACATCCGCGAGGGTGAGCTGCTGACCCTGCTCGGCCCCTCGGGGTCGGGCAAGACCACCACGTTGCGGATGGTCGCCGGCTTCGAGCTGCCCACCGACGGCACCATCCACCTGGGCGGGGTCGACGTCACCGCCCGGCCCCCGTTCGAGCGCGACGTCAACACCGTCTTCCAGGACTACGCCCTGTTCCCGCACATGGACGTGGCCGACAACGTCGGCTACGGCCTGCGGGTCCGCAAGGTCCCACGGGCCGAGCGGCGGGAGCGGGTCGCGGCCGCCCTGGCCCAGGTCCGCCTCGAGCGGTTCGGGGACCGCCGGCCGTCGGAGCTGTCGGGCGGCCAGCGCCAGCGGGTCGCGCTGGCCCGGGCCCTGGTCAACCGCCCGCGGGTGCTGCTGCTGGACGAGCCCCTTGGGGCGCTGGACCGCCAGCTGCGCCAGGAGATGCAGGTGGAGCTGAAGGCCATCCAGGCCGAGGTCGGGATCACCTTCGTGGTCGTGACCCACGACCAGGAGGAGGCCCTGACCATGAGCGACCGCATCGCCGTGCTCCAAGACGGCCGCATCGAGCAGGTCGGCGCCCCGGCCGAGGTGTACGAGCGGCCGGCGACCCCGTTCGTGGCCGGGTTCATCGGCACCTCGAACGTGCTCGCCGGCCCGGCCGCGGCCGAGCTGGTCGGCGAGCCGGGCACCTTCACCGTGCGGCCGGAGAAGATCCACGTGCTGGAGCCGGCCGCCGAGACGCCGGCGGGCCACTGCCATGCCACCGGGACTGTCCGCGACGTCGCCTACGCCGGGCCGGTGACCCGCCTGACCGTCCGGCTGGACGTCGGCGGCGAGCTGGTCGTGCTCCAGCAGAACCTGTCCACCACCTCGGCCGAGGTGGCCGCCCTCGCCGGCAGCAAGGTCACGCTGGTCTGGCGTCCCGAGCACAACTTCCGTCTGACCCCGGCCCCGGTGCCGGCACCAACAGGAGGGTGACGATGCGTCCCAGAACACGAGCGCGCCTGCTGCCGCTGGCGGTTGCCCTGGCCCTGGTGGTGGCGGCCGGGTGCGGCTCCGACGAGCCCAGCTCCTCCGGCAACGCCGCCCCCCAGGGGTTCACCCCGCCCGAGGTGCCGATGCTCCAGTCCCTTGGCGCGGGCGAGGGCAAGGTCAACCTGGTCGCCTGGGCCGGCTACGTCGAGGACGGCTCGACCGACAAGACGGTCGACTGGGTGACGCCGTTCGAGAAGGAGACCGGCTGCCAGGTCAACGTGAAGGTGGCCGCCACCTCCGACGAGATGGTCCAGCTGATGAAATCCGGCCAGTACGACGCCGTGTCGGCCTCCGGAGACGCCTCCTTGCGGCTGGTCGCTGGTGGCGACGTCGCCCCGGTCAACACCGACCTGGTGAAGAACTACGCCGACGTGTTCGAGGGGCTCAAGATGAAGCCCTGGAACTCAGTCAACGGCAAGGCCTACGGCATCCCCCACGGCCGCGGGGCCAACCTGCTCATGTGGCGCACCGACGTGGTCAAGCCGGACCCCGACTCCTGGGGTGTGGTGTTCGACCCCAGCTCGCCCTACAAGGGCAAGGTCACCGCCTACGACTCGCCCATCTACATCGCCGACGCCGCCCTCTACCTCAAGTCGGCCAAGCCCGAGCTCGGCATCACCAACCCCTACGAACTCGACGACAAGCAGTTCCAGGCCTCGGTCGACCTGCTCAAGCAGCAGGCTGGCCTGGTCGGCGAGTACTGGGGCGACTACTCCAAGGCGGCGCAGGCGATCAAGAGCGGTTCCACCGTGCTCGGGACCAGCTGGCAGTACATCGTCAACCTGGCCAAGGCCGACAAGGCCCCGGTGAACGCGACCCTGCCCAAGGAGGGCAGCACCGGCTGGTCCGACACCTGGATGGTGTCCTCCAAGGCCGCCAACCCCAACTGCGCCTACCTGTGGATGAACCACATTATCTCCCCCAAGGCCAACGCCCAGGTGGCCGAGTGGTTCGGCGAGGCCCCGTCCAACAAGCTGTCGTGCCAGGAGACCTCCGACAAGCAGTTCTGCACCACCTACCACGCCGAAGACGAGAGCTACTTCGACAAGGTCGCCTACTGGACCACCCCGATCAAGCAGTGCGGCGACGACCGGGGCGCGGTCTGCAAGGACTACTCGGAGTGGACCACGGCGTGGACGGAGATCAAGGGCTAGGCCGGTGAGCGCGCAGGGCGCGCTCCGGCCACTGACGCGGGCGCTGTGGCGCCGGCCGCGGCTGAAGCTCGCCCTGCTGCTCTCGGCCCCGGTCGGCTGGCTGGTGGTCGCCTACCTGGGGTCGCTGGCGGTGCTCCTCGTCTCCGCGTTCTGGAGCACCGACAGTTTCACCGGGACGATCGTCCGCCAGCCGACCACCGACAACTTCACCGCCCTGCTCCGGGGCGAGGTGTACCGGGCCATCACCCTGCGGACCGTGGGCCTGGCCGCCGCCGTCACCGTCATCGACGTGGTGCTGGGGTTCCCGGTGGCGTTCTTCATGGCCAAGGTGGCCCGGCGCCGCTGGCGGCCGCTGCTTCTGGCGGCCGTGCTGACCCCGCTGTGGGCCAGCTACTTGGTCAAGGCGTACGCCTGGCGGGTGATGGTCGGCACCGGCGGGGTCCTGGACTGGGCGCTCGGCCCGCTCGGGCTGCACGGGCCCGGGTTCGGGCTGACCGCGCTCTGGCTGGTGCTGTCGTACCTGTGGCTGCCGTACATGATCCTGCCCATCTTCGCCGGGCTGGACCGACTGCCCGACTCGCTCCTGGAGGCGTCCTCTGACCTGGGCGCCCACGCCCTGCGGACCTTCCGCTCGGTGGTCCTGCCGATGGCCCTGCCGGCGGTGGTGGCCGGGTCGATCTTCACCTTCTCGCTGACCCTCGGCGACTTCGTGGCCGTCAACATCGTCGGCGGCAAGACCCAGATGATCGGCAACGTCATCTACGCCAACGTGGGTGCGGCCAACAACCTGCCGTTCGCGGCCGCCCTGGCCTGCGTCCCGGTGGTCATCATGGTCGTCTACCTGCTGGCCGCCCGCCGGGCCGGGGCGCTGGAGCGCCTCTGATGCACCTGTCCAGGACGGCCAGGATCACCCTCCGGGTGGTCACGGCCGTGGTCCTGGCCTTTGTCTACGTGCCCCTGCTGGTGGTGGTGATCAACTCCTTCAACACGGCCAGGGTGGCCGCCTGGCCGCCGGACGGCTTCACCACCGAATGGTGGGCCAGGGCCCTCGACAACCCGGGCGCGCGGGCGGCGCTGTGGACCTCGGTCAAGGCCGCCACCGGCGCGACCCTGGTCGCCCTGGCGCTCGGAACCTTGCTGTCGTTCGCCGTCCAGCGCCACCGCTTCTTCGGCCGCGAGACACTGTCGCTGCTGGTGGTGCTGCCGATCGCCCTCCCCGGGATCGTCACTGGGATCGCCCTCCAGTCGGCCTTCCGGTTCCTCGGCGTGCCACTGTCGCTGTGGACGATCGTGGTCGGCCACGCCACCTTCTGCATCGTGGTGGTGTTCAACAACACCCTGGCCCGCCTGCGCCGGATGACCCGCTCACTCGAGGAGGCATCCATGGACCTGGGCGCCGACGGCGTCCAGACCTTCCGCCTGGTCACCTTCCCCACCCTGCGCTCGGCCCTGCTGGCCGGCGCCCTCCTGGCCTTCGCCCTCTCCTTCGACGAGATCATCGTCACGACCTTCACCGCCGGAGCCGGCGACCAGACCCTCCCCCTCTGGATCTTCACCAACCTCACCCGCCCCAACCAGGCCCCCATCGTCAACGTGGTCGCGGTCCTCCTGGTCCTGATCTCGGTCATCCCCATCTGGTTCGCCCAACGCCTGTCGGAAGGAACCGTCCGAGGAGGAGCCGGCGCAGCCGCCCGCTAGCTGCCGCAGCTGACGGGTGGCTGTCGGCCGAAGGCGGGTACGGCCCCCGTGATGGTCGAGACAGATGCGGCCATCTGCCTCAGGCGACGTGCCCGGTTACTGATGTAGCGGATGCAACTTGCGCACTGC
>DATENJ010000413.1:0-7486 GCA_035275125.1 Actinomycetes bacterium
AGCACCCCTGGCCTGGCCGAGCGGGTGGAGACGGCCGGGGCCGGCCTGCGCCAGGTCGAGGCCGGCCCCGCCCCGTCGCTACCCGTGCCCCGGGTGCCGACGGTGGCCGTGACCGGCACCAACGGCAAGACGACGGTGACCCGGCTGATCGCCCACATGGGCCGGTCGGCCGGGCTGCACGTCGGCTGGTCGAACACCGACGGGATCTACCTGGACGGCGAGCTGGTCGAGGAGGGCGACTGGTCGGGCCCGGGCGGGGCGGCCCGAGTCCTGGCCCAGCCCGGCATCCAGCTGGCTGTGCTGGAGACGGCCAGGGGCGGCATCCTGCGCCGCGGGGTCGGCGTGGCCCACAACGACGTCGCCGTGGTCACCAACATCTCCGCCGACCACCTCGGCCTCGGCGGCATCCAGACCCTCGACCAGCTGGCCGAGGTCAAGGCGACGATCGTGCGGATCACCCGCTCCGGCGGCTGGGTGGTGCTGAACGCCGACGACCCGCGGACCCTGGCCATGCGCCGGCTGTCGCGGGCGCGGCCGTTCGTGTTCGGCCTCGACCCCGACGCCCCCGGCCTGCGCGAGGCCCAGACCGAGGGCGGGCGGGCCGCCACCGTGCTCGACGGCGACCTGGTCGTGCTGACCAGGGGCCGGGTCGACCGGCTCCTGCCGGTCCTCGACGTGCCGGTCACCCTGGCCGGGCTGGCCTCCTTCAACGTGGCCAACGCGCTGGCCGCGGCCGCCGCCGGGATCGCCGCCGGCCTCCCCCGGGAGGCGGTGCTCGACGGCCTGCGCGGCTTCCGGCCCGACCCCGGCCAGAACCCGGGCCGGATGAACATCCTCGACCTGGACGGCCGGGCGGTGATCGTCGACATGGCCCACAACGAGGCCAGCCTGCTCGCCCTGCTCGAGGTGGCCAGGGGGCTGCGGCTGCCCGGCGGCCGGGTGCACGCCCTGGTCGGCACCGCCGGGGACCGCTCCGACGAGCTGATCCGCTCCCTCGGCGAGCTGGCGGCCAGGGGTGCCGACCGGGTCGCGATCGGCGAGAAGCCCCGCTACCTGCGCGGCCGGGAGGCGTCCGAGCTGGTCGGGCTGCTGCGGGAGGGCGCGGCCACGGTCGGGGTCACCGACATGCCCACCCACCCGGGCGAGCTGGCCGGGCTCCAGGCGCTGGCCGCCTCCTCGGGCCCGGGCGACGTCCTTGCCCTGATGGCCCCGGCCGAGCGGTCCGAGATCCTGGCCTGGCTCGACGCCCAGGGCGCCACCCTGCTCGACCCCGGCCAGCTGCGGGCCCGCGTCGTGGCCGCCCGGGCCGGGTAGCCTGAGCGCGACCTCACCGACCGCGACCGGAGGACACCGTGCTGGAAGAAGGCGTCCGCACCCTGGCCAAGGGGAAGAACTTCGCCGCATTCACCACCCTGCTGCCCGACGGCCAGCCCATGACCCACGTGATGTGGGTGGACTGCGACGACGAGCACGTCCTGATCAACACCGAGCGCCACCGCCAGAAGGCCAAGAACGTCCGCCGCGACCCCCGGGTCACGGTCACCATCTGGGACCAGGACGAGCCCTACCGCTACGCCGAGGTCCGCGGCGAGGTCGTCGAGGCCGTCGCCGGCCCCGAGGCCAGGGCGCACATCGACGCGCTGTCGATGAAGTACTACGGCCACGAGTACCGCAACCAGATCCAGTCGGAGCGGCTGCTGCTGCGGATCAGGCCCGTGCGCCAGCGGGTCCGGGAGGCCTAGTCCGGGCCTGGAGCTCGTCGACGATGCTCTCGACCTGGTCGGCGCAGAGCACCACCAGGTCGCCGGGGTTGGCCCGGTCGAGCGCGAGGCGGGACGCCTCCATCTCGTCAAGGACAACCTCGAGGCTGCGGCAGCGGGCCCCGTCGTCGGCCGCCGCCTTGACGCCGGCCGCGACCAGCTCGGCGATCTCGCCCGGTTCGCGGCCGCGCAGGTTGCGGTCCTCGCGGACGATCAGGGCGTCGAAGTGCCTGGCCGCGACCTCGCCCAGCTCCCGGATGTCCTTGTCGCGGCGGTCGCCGGGGCTGGCCACGACCCCGGTGCGCCGCCTGGCCATGACGTCGCCGCCCTTGGGCGGGGTGGCCAGGCGGTCGACGAAGTCGCCCAGCATGCGCATGCCGGCCGCGTTGTGGCAGTAGTCGACGATCACCCGGTAGCCGTCGACCTCGAACAGGTTGAGCCGTCCCGGCGCCACCTCGTAGGAGGTGGTGAAGGAGCGCAGGCCGGCCCGGATGTCGTGGAGGTGGGCGCCGGCGGCCAGGGCGGCCGCGGTCGCGGCCATGGCGTTGGCGACGTTCATGCGGGCCCGGCCCCCGAAGGTCGCCGGCACCGCGCCGGTGGGGGCGATCAGGGTCGAGCGCCGCCCCTGGCGGAGCACGATCCCCTCGCCGAGCCGGCCGTCCTCGAGCACCACGGCCCGCCCGCCCCTGCGGCAGTGGGCCTCGACCAGCTCGTTGCCGTCCTGCATGGAGAACCACACCAGGTCGCCCGAGCAGTGCCGGCGCATCCCCGCGACCAGCGGGTCGTCGGCGTTCAGGACCCCGTGCCCGTCGCGGGGCACGGCCTCGATCACCACCTGCTTGACCGCGGCCAGCTGCTTGAGGGTGTCGATCCCGCGCAGGCCGAGGTGGTCGGCGCCGATGTTGAGGACCACCCCGACGTCGTTGCGCTCATAGCCGAGGCCCTCGCGCAGGATCCCGCCCCTGGCCACCTCGAACACGGCGAAGTCGACCCGCGGGTTCTGGAGCACCATCCGGGCCGAGCGCGGCCCCGAGGCGTCGGCCGTGACCACCAGCCGCTCGTCGATCAGGATGCCGTCGGTCGAGGTCAGGCCGACCTGGCGGCCCATCCCCTTGAAGATGTGGGCGATCATCCGGCTGGTCGTCGTCTTGCCGTTGGTGCCGGTCACGGCCACGATCGGGATGCGGGAAGGGGTGCCGGGCGGGAACAGGAGGTCGACCACCGGCTTGGCCACGTACTGGGGCTCGCCGACGGTCGGGTGGGTGTGCATGCGGAACCCGGGGGCGGCGTTGACCTCGACGATCGCCCCACCCGTCTCACGCACCGGCTCGGCCAGGTCGGGAGCGATGAAGTCGATCCCGGCCACGTCAAGGCCGACCACCCGGGCCGCCTCCTCGGCGATCTCGATGTTGTCGGGGTGGGCCTCGTCGGTGCGGTCGATCGAGATGCCGCCGGTCGACATGTTGCCGGTCAGGGTCAGCTTGACCATGGTGCCCTCGGCGGGCGTGTCGTCCAGCTCGAGCCCCTGGGAGCGGACCAGCTCGATCGCCGCCTGGTCGACCCGGATGCGGGTCAGGACCTTCTCGTGGCCGACCCCGCGGCGCGGGTCGGCGTTGGTCAGCTCGACCAGCTGGGCGACGGTGTGCTCGCCGTCGCCGACCACGTGGGCCGGGACCCGCTCGGCGATCGCCACCATCCGCCCGCCCACCACCAGCACCCGGTAGTCGTTGCCGGCGACGTAGGTCTCGACCAGCACCCAGCCCCGCCTGGCCTCGTCCTGGGCGGCCGGGAAGGCGGCGGCCACCTCCTCCTCGGTGCGCAGGTCCAGGTGGACCCCGCGGCCGTGGTTGCCGTCCAGCGGTTTGACCACCAGCGGGAACCCGAGGCGGCGGGCGGCGGCCACCGCGTCGGCGACGTCGCGCACCGGGTAGGAGCGGGGCACCGGCAGCCCGGCGGCGGCCAGCAGCCGGGTCGTCAGCTCCTTGTCCCCGGCGACGTCGACCGCCAGCGAGCTCGTCTTGGAGGTCATGGTGGCCCGGATGCGCTGCTGGTAGATGCCCTGGCCGAGCTGGACGAGGGAGTGCTCGTTGAGCCGCAGGAACGGGATGTCGCGGGCCACCGCCTCGTCGAGGATGGCCTGGGTCGAGGGGCCGAAGGCGGTCCGCTCGGCCCGCAGGATGAACCGCTCCAGCTCGGCCTCGAAGTCGAACTCCGGCTCATGCTCGACGAGGTGGTTGACCAGCCGCACGGCCAGGCGGCCGGCGGCCAGCCCGACCTGGTCGTCGCCGTAGCCGTAGATCACGTTGTACTGGCCGCGCCGGCCAGCACCGCGGGTCTTGCCCCGCCGCTGCTCGCCCCCGGCCTCCCGCTGGAGCTGGAGCGCGACGTGCTCGGCCACGTGCCCCAGCCAGGTGCCGTCGCGCAGCCGCTCCACGAACCCGCCCTTCCGCCCGACCCCGCAGGTGTGGTCGTTCAGGTCGGGCAGCAGGGCGAGGAGGTCGTCGGTGAACCCCGGGAGCAGGTTGGAGGGGAAGTCCTCCAGCGACCCAAGGTCGACCAGCAGGTGGATCGCCTTGTCGTAGGACCAGTAGTTGGGCCCGCGGTAGACGCGCGCTTCCAGGATCCGGAGGTCGGGTTGAGGGCTGTCGGGTTGAGGGCTGTCGGGTTGAGGGCCGTCAGGCTGGGGGCCTTCGGGCTGGGGGCTGTGGACAGCCGGCTGCGCCGCTTCCCGCCGGCGGCTACCCTCCCGTTTGGGGGCCCGCCCACCGGCGGGCGGGGTTGCCGCACGGGCGCCAGCCAGGTCCTCGCTCATCGCTGCCTCCTGCTCTCACCACGGCTACTGCGACGCCTCCTGCTCCTCACCGCCGCTGCGGCGCCGCCTGGCCGGGCGTCCGGCCGGCCACTCCTCGGTCGCCTCCTGGCGGGCCTGCCGCCGCGGTGTGGCGATCGCCTGCAGCCGGGGCAGCAGGACCCGGGCGCCGAGGTCGAAGCGGTAGCCGGGCGGCAGGGCGTGCAGGACCACGCCCGACACCAGCACCGGCCGCCTGGCCCTGACCTCGAACGCGTCCGACTGGGCCCTTGACCCGTCGACCACTGTCACCGTGCCCTTGCCGAGCACCTCGAGCACGCCGTCGGGGCTGATCACGGCGGCGGTGTCCTCGTCGATGCCGATGCCGAGCTGGCTTGGCGACTCGGCCACCAGCAGCAGCAGGCGTCCCAGCCGGTTGCGCTGGCTGAAGTGCTGGTCGATGACCGCCCCTGGCAGCAGCCCGAGCCCGGCCGACATGTGCGCCAGGCGCTGCTTGGGGATCTCGCCGGGCCCGCCGAAGGCGACCATGTGGGCGCTGAGGGCGCTGGCCCCGGCCGAGGTCCCGCCGACCACCGCGCCCCGGCGGTGCGCGTCCAGCAGGGCAGCCCCCAGCCGGGTCCCGGCCACCACCATCGACAGCCGCAGCTGGTTGCCGCCGGTCATGAACACTCCGGTGGCCTTGGCGACCGTCTCGGCCGGTCCTGGTGCCTCGGCCTCCTCACGGGTCGCGGGCCGCAGCGCCATGACCTCGGCCGCGCCCAGGTCGGTGAACACCTGCCGGTACAGCTCGAGGATCTCGTCGCCGAGCGATGAGGCGGTCGCGATCACCGCGATCCGGGCCCGCCGGCCGCCGGCGCGCTGCACGAAGTGGTTGAGGATGGTCCGGTGGCCGAGCTTGTCCTCCGCACCACCGATGGCCACGAGGACGCCGGCTCCGGCCCGGTTGGTGTCGGAGGCCATGTGGCAGTCTAACAAGCGGACCTCTTACACCTGCTTGATGGCGTCGAAGGCTACCATCCAGGTATGCGGGTGCTGGTCGTTGAGGACGAGGCCGACCTGGCCGACGCGATCGCGCGCGGCCTGCGTCGTGAGGGCTACGCCGTCGACGTCGCCTACGACGGGGACGAGGCCGTCGAGAAGGCGAGCGTCAACGACTACGACGTGGTCTGCCTCGACCTGAACCTGCCCCGCGTCGACGGCATCGAGGTGGTGCGGCGCATCCGGGCCGACGACGTCGGTCAGCCGACCCGGGTGCTGATGCTGACCGCCCGCGACTCCACCCGTGACCGGATCACCGGCCTTGACGAGGGCGCCGACGACTACCTGGTCAAGCCGTTCGACTTCGAGGAGCTGAAGGCGCGGGTCCGGGCCCTGCTGCGCCGCGACGCCGGCCGCTCCGGGCCGGTGCTCCGGGTGGGGGACATCGAGCTCGACAGCTCCCGCCACGACGCCCGCCGCGACGGCAAGCAGCTGCCCCTCACGCCCAAGGAGTTCGCGCTGCTGCGTTACTTCATGTACCGGCCGGGGCAGGTGCTCAGCCAGGAGGACCTGCTCGAGCACGTCTGGGACGAGAACGCCGACCCCTTCACCAACACCGTCCGGGTCACCGTGATGACGCTGCGCCGCAAGCTGGCCGAAGCGGGCGACAGCCAGCCGATCGAGACCGTCGTCGGTCGCGGGTACCGCCTGCGCGAGCAGCCGTGAACCCGCCCGGCTGGCTGGTCGACCGCCTGCCGGAGTGGGCCAGGTCGATCCGGTTCCGCTACACCCTGCTGTACTCGGCCGTGCTGTTCGGCCTGGCCGCGATCGTGGTCGCCGCCATCTACCTGGTCCTGCTCATGAACCTGCGCCACGAGCCGGTGTCGGCCTCCCGCGGGGTGTTCTGCCCCCGCTTCGGCAACTGCATCCGGCTGGTCTCCCTGAGCGAGTTCGAGCGGCTGGTCAACTCCCGCACCCTCAAGGAGCTGCGCAACTACTCCTTCGGCGCCCTCGGGGTGCTGTTCGTGGCCAGCCTCGGCGTCGGCTGGGTGGTGGCCGGCCGGGTGCTGCGCCCGATCGGCCGCATCACCTCGGTGGCCCGCGACATCCAGGCCACCGACCTGTCCCGCCGTATCGAGCTGCCCGGCCCCGACGACGAGCTCAAGCAGCTGGCCGACACCTTCGACGCCATGCTGGCCCGCCTGGACGCCGCCTTCGCCGCCCAGCGCCAGTTCACCGCCGACGCCTCCCACGAGCTCCGCAACCCGCTGGCCATCATCCGCACCAACGCCGACGTCGCCCTGTCCGACCCCCGCGCCGACCCCGACGACCTGCGCCAGACCCTCGTCGTGGTCAAGCGGGCCAGCGACCGCATGGCCCGGCTGGTCGACGACCTCCTCGCCCTGGCCCGCCGCCAGGAGCCGACCCTCGAGTTCGAGCAGGTCGACCTCGGCGTGGCCGTCACCGAGGCCAGCGACGACTTCGTGGTCCCGGCGGCCGCCCGCAACATCGTCCTCGACCGCGCCATCGCCCCCGGCGTGGTCGTCACCGGCGACCGTGACGCCCTCAAGCGCGCCGTGGCCAACCTCCTGGAGAACGCCGTCCGCCTCGCCCCGGCCGGCTCCCGTATCCGCCTCGCCACCGGCAGCGAGGGCGACCGCGCCTGGATCGCCGTCGCCGACGAGGGCCCTGGCATCTCCCCCGAGGACCAGGCCCACGTCTTCGACCGCTTCTGGCGGGCCGACAAGGCCCGTTCCCGCGCCGACGGCGGCACCGGCCTCGGCCTCGCCATCGTCCGCCAGATCGCCGAGAGCCACGGCGGCCACATCCGCCTCCAGTCCAAGGTCGGGCTCGGCTCCTCGTTCGTCATCTGGCTCCCGGTCACCGCTCCCGGCACTCAGGCCGACACCCCCGCCCACCCCCACACAGCCCAGGCGCC
>DATENJ010000414.1:0-2712 GCA_035275125.1 Actinomycetes bacterium
CCCAGGCCAGGGTGGCCCCGCCGTGCAGGCAGGGGGCGGCGTTGTCGGGATGACCCTCCAGCTCGCAGGCCAGGGCCAGCAGCTCGGCCTCGGGGAAGTCGGGGGCGACCAGCGCGCGCGCCGCGACCAGCCCGAGCACGACGGCGGCGGCGCTCGACCCGAACCCGCGGCCCAGTGGGAAGCCCTTGACCACCGTGAGGTGCAGCGGGGGCAGCGGTACCCGGGCCGCCTCGGCCAGCCGGCGCATGGCCACCCTGACCAGGTTGTCGCGGCCGGTGGGGAGCAGCTCGGCCTGCTCGCCGCTGAGCTGGATGCCGTCGGCCGGCGCCGGCCGGACCTCCAGCTCGTCCCACCAGTCGAGGGCGACCCCGGCCGCGTCGAACGCCGGCCCCAGGTTGGCGCTGGTGGCCGGCGCTCGGACGTGGACGGGGGCCGTGGCTTCCATGGCCGGAAGCCTAGCCGATGACGGCCCCGGGCCCGGGCCCGGTCAGAGCTGCGGCTCGGCCGGGGCCGGGGTCTGGCCGGTGCGGAGAGGGACCTCCTTGAGGGCCAGGGCGATCAGGAAGGCGATCACCAGGAACGGCACCCCGACCAGGAACACGTCGTCGAGGGCGCTGGTGAAGGCCCCGA
This sequence comes from Actinomycetes bacterium, assembly GCA_035275125.1. Lineage (GTDB taxonomy): Bacteria > Actinomycetota > CALGFH01 > CALGFH01 > CALGFH01 > CALGFH01. The sequence goes on from DATENJ010000414.1 coordinate 631, forward strand.
GCACGACGCTCTTGACCGGCTCGGCGAGCTGCTGGATGGCCTGGACGTTGTTGGCCTCGATCGGCGGGGCGCCGGCACCGGTGCTGATGCCGGCCTCGGCCAGCTGCTGGGCCAGGTAGTGGACGAGGCGGCTGGACAGCACGGCCCCGAACACCGCCGCCCCGACCGAGCCGCCCATCTGGCGGAAGAAGGTGGTCGAGCTGGTGGCCGAACCCATGTCCCGGTACTCGACCGAGTTCTGCACGGCGGTGACGATCGTCTGCATGGTGAACCCGAGGCCGGCCCCGAACAGGTACTCGTAGAAGGCGATCTGCCAGAACGGGGTGTCGACGCCGAGGCGCGACAGCAGGAACAAGGCCACGGTCATGACGGCGGCCCCGATCACCGGGAAGATCTTGTAGCGGCCGGTGCGGGTGATCAGCTGGCCGGAGGTGATCGAGGTCGAGAAGATGCCGATGATCGCCGGCAGCAGGGCCAGCCCGGACTCGGTGGGCGAGAAGCCCTTGACCGCCTGGAGGTAGACGGGCAGGAAGATGATCGTCCCGAACATGGCGATGCCGGCCAGGAAGGCGAAGGCGTTGCCGACGCTGAACACCGGGTTGCGGAACAGCCGCAGGGGGATGATCGGCTCGGCCGCCCGCCGCTCGATCAGCACGAACAGTCCCGCGAGCAGGAACGTCCCGCCGAGCAGCAGGAGCGCGCCGGCCTCGGTCCAGCCGTACTCGTTGCCCCGCCAGTCCAGGTACAGCAGCAGGCAGGTGACGGCCCCGACGATGGTGGCCGCGCCCAGGTAGTCGATCGAGTGCTGGCGGCGCATCACCGGCATCTTGAGGGCGGCCGAGGTGACCACCAGCGCGGCCAGGCCGACGGGGATGTTGATGTAGAAGATCCAGCGCCAGCCGGGCCCGTCGGTGAGCCAGCCGCCCAGCAGCGGGCCGGCCACCGAGGAGACACCGAACACAGCCCCGAAGTAGCCCTGGTAGCGGCCCCGCTCCCGGGGCGGGATGACGTCGCCGATGATGCTGAGGGCGATCGCGAACAGCCCGCCGCCGCCGACGCCCTGGAGGGCGCGGAAGCCGATCAGCTGGACCATGTTCTGGCTGAGCCCGGACAGGGCCGAGCCGATCAGGAAGATGATGATCGCGACCTGGAAGATCAGGCGCCGGCCGTAGAGGTCGGAGATCTTGCCCCACAGCGGGGTGGTCGCCGTCGAGGTGAGCAGGTAGGCGGTGACCACCCATGACAGCTTGTCGAGGCCGCCGAGCTCGCTGACGATCCGGGGCAGGGCGGTGCCGACAATGCCCTGGTCGAGGGCGAACAGCAGCATGCCGGCCATGACCCCGGCCAGGACGATCAGGATCTGGCTGTGTGAGAGGTAGCTGGGGCCGTCGCCGGGACCGCCGGGGAGCTGGTCCTGGCCGGCGGTGGCGGCGCCCGCGGCGGCCGCGGTCGATGGGGTGTCGGCTGGAGGTGTGGTCATCTGGTCTCCGAGTTGGTGTGAAGCCGGTCGAGACTGTCGGCCAGGCGGGTCATGAGGCTGGCGAGGGTTGCCCGCTCCTGGTCGGGCCAGTCGGCGATGGCGCGGTCCACCACCGCCGCCCGGGCACGGAGGGCCCGGGCGAGGGCACCCCGCCCCTTGGGGGTCAGCCGGACCCGCGAAGCCCGCCGGTCGCCGGGATCCCCCGTCCTGGCCAGGTAGCCGCCGTCCTCCAGGTTCCGGACGTGCCGGCTGGCCGTCGAGGCGTCCAGCCCCATGCAGCCGGCCAGCTCCGACACCCGGAGGGGGCCGTTGACCTGGATCTGGTGCAGCACGAACATCATCGCCGGGTCGATATGGCCCTGGGGCAGTCGCGCCTTGAGCCGCCGGCCGACGCCGAGCAACGCGACCACCAGGTCCTGCCCGGTGATCGTCTCAAGGGGAAGCGTCGGTGACGGCATGACGACCACCGTGCCATAGATGCTTGCACCATGCAACTAATTTGGCCCCGGCGAGCGCGACCGGTCGCGGGGTGTGGCTAGCTCAGGGAGAGGGCGGCGGCGGCGGCCTCGGGGTCGGCGGCGACCCGGGTCGGCGGCGGGGCG
>DATENJ010000415.1:0-3420 GCA_035275125.1 Actinomycetes bacterium
CGGCGTCGAGGGCCCGCCTGCCGGCGTCGTCGAGCAGTCGCCGCTCCGCCACCTCGGTGGCCAGGGCGGGCCGGTGCGGCCGGCGCTGGGTCATGGCCTGGTAGGCGTCGGCCGCCGCCAGCACCCGGGCCGGCATCGCCAGGTCGGTGTCGCGGCAGCCGCGGTGGTAGCCGCTGCCGTCGAGCCGCTCGTGATGCATCCCGACCAGCGAGGCCAGCGCGGCCAGCCGCTCCGACCCGGCCAGGATCCGCTCGGAGTGGTAGGCGTGCAGCCGCACCTGCTCCCACTCATGCGCGCTCAGCGGGCCCGGCTTCTCCCAGACCACGTCCGAGACGGCCACCCGGCCGACGTCGTGCAGCAGCCCGGCCACCTCGAGGTCGGACACGGTGCCCGGGGGGAGCCGGAGCCGCTCCCCGGCCCCGCGGGCCAGCGCGGCCACGCCGCTCGAGTGGCCGTGGGTGGCGGGCGATTTCAGGTCGGCCAGGTCGGCGAACACGGCCGCGACCCCGGCCAGCTCCTGGTCCGGCACCGACACCACCGGCGGGGGCTCGGCCTCGAGCACCAGGGCTCGAGGGTCGGATGCGCCGATCTCGCCCAGCAGCGCCTCGGCATGCTCGGCGAACCGCCCGGCCATCCACGGATCCAGCATGGCGCCGCCGCGCCGCCGCACCGCGTCGACCGCCAGCTCGACCCCGCCGACGGTGTCGAACAGCACCGCGATCCCCGTCAGCCGGGCCAGCCGGGACCCGGCCGGGAGGTCGTCGCCGGCCAGGCCGGACGGGGCGCCGCCGCCCCGCCAGTCCTCGTAGACGTGGTAGACGCTGCGCTGCACCGCCTCGGGCAGCCGCAGGCGCCGGGCCGCGTCGCGGGCGACCTCGCAGGCCGCGGTGGTGTAGGCCTCGCCGAAGCGGTTCCCCCGGGTGAAGGTGACGAGGGCCATCCGGGCCTGCTCCAGCGGTGGCCGCCCCCGCAGCAGGGTCGGCAGGAAGGTCGCGAACACGTCCCGCGGGTCCGCGGGGTTCGCGCGCCCGGCGGCGACGTTGAGCGCGAGCTCGTCCCCGAAGATCCGGGCCGTCTCGTGGGCGTAGCCGGTGCAGCCGACGTGGTGCAGCAGCGCGGTGTAGAAGGCCGCCCGGACGTCGTCCTCGGGCAGGTCGAGCGACCGGGCGAGCCGGGTGGCCAGCGCGCAGGAGCGCAGCGCCTCACCGGCCTGGAGCCCGAACCCCAGGTCGGCCAGCCGCGACAGCCCGGCCAGCAGGTCCGCCAGCCGCACCGCCACCGTCGCCTCCCAGTCCCGGGCTAGCGCCGGCGTCGCCGGCGTGTCCCGCCGGGGGTGCGGGGCTCCCACTGGAACTTGCGGACGGCCACCAGGACCCCGGCGACGCCCCAGAGGGCGACCACGGCCAGGTGGTCCCAGCGCCAGCCGGTGCCGGCAACGAACGGGTTGAATGTCTGCTCCAGCGCGAGGGCGAAGTGTTTCACGGGAAACACCGAGCCGAGCGCCCGGAGCCAGGTCGGGGCGGCGTCCATGGGGAAGAACAGGTCGGAGATGAACACCACCGGCAGCACGGTGAAGTTGGCCACGACCGGGGCGGCCTCGCCGTTGGGGACGAGGGCGGCCACGGCCATGCCGAGGGCGCAGAAGCAGGCCGCGCCCAGCAGCAGGGTCCCGACCGCGGCCGGGAGCATCCGCCAGACGATGTGGACGTCGAACAGGACCACGGCGACGGCGACCATCAGCACGGCGCTCACCACCGAGAACCAGACCGAGGACAGGATCCTGGCGGCCACATAGATCCAGGCCGGCAGGGGGGTGCCCCGGACACGCTTGAGGATGCCCATGTCCCGGTTCATGGCCACCCCGGTGACCAGACCGGTGTAGCAGGTGGAGACGACCGCGAAGGCCAGCAGCCCCGGGGTGAGGAACTGGGCGTAGGAGATGCCGCCCCGCTCCTCCAGGGTCTGGCCGGCATTCAGCGACCCGAACAGCAGCAGGAACATCAGCGGGAAGGCGAGCGAGAAGAAGGCCGAGAACGGGTTGCGCAGGAACAGCTTGTTCTGGTGGCGGACCTGGCGCAGCAGCAGCGGCCAGGTCGCCGGGCGGGTGCCGGTCCGGGTCCGGGTGCTCATTGGTCCGCCTCGGCCGGCCGGTCGCCCCCGGTGAGGCGCAGGTACACGTCCTCCAGCGACGGGCGGGTCACGGCCAGGCCCTCCAGCTCCGCCCCACGGGCCAGGGCCCATCCGGTCACGGCGTGCAGAGTGCCGGTCGGGGCCACGGTGCGCAGGACCACCCGGCCGTCGTCCAGCCGCGGCCGGGCCGGGCCGAGGGGCGGCAGGTCGTCAAGGCCGGCACCGGCGGGGAGCCGGAAGCTGATCTCGGCCTCGGCGACGTCGCGGCCGCCGAGCGAGGCCGGGCTGCCCTGGGCCACGATCCGGCCCGCGGCCAGGATGGCCACCCGGTCGGCCAGGTTCTGGGCCTCGTCCATGTAGTGGGTGGTGAGCAGGATGGTCTTGCCGAGGGCGCGGAGGCTGTCGATCAGCTCCCAGGAGCGCCGCCGGGCCGACGGGTCGAAGCCGGTGGTCGGCTCGTCGAGGAAGATCAGGTCGGGGTCGCCGACGATCCCGAGGGCCAGGTCGAGCCGTCGCTGCTGGCCGCCCGAGAGGGTCCGGCAGCGGGCGTTGCGCTTGTCGCCCAGGCCGACCAGCTCGATCACCTCGCCCGGGTCCCGCGGGTGCGGGTAGTAGGCGCCGAACAGGGCCACCACCTCGGCGACGGTCAGCTCGCGGTCGATGCCGGCCGACTGGAGCACGATCCCGATGCGCTCGCGCAGGTCGCGCCCGCCGTGCGCCGGGTCGACGCCCAGCACCTCGACCGACCCGCCCGAGCGGTCGCGGTAGCCCTCCAGGATCTCCAGGGTGGTCGTCTTGCCGGCCCCATTGGGTCCCAGCAGGGCGAAGCACTCGCCCTCGACCACCTCGAAGCTGATCCCCGCCACCGCTTCCGTGGTCCCGTAGGCCTTCTGCAGGTCCTCCACTTGGATAGCTCTAGCCATTCGTCCTCGATCCATGTGGGGGGAGCTCGCTCCCCCCACGGCCCCCCAATAGCGCCTGTGCCATGGTCGGCCATCACTGTAGGCTCGACGGTGTGAACCGACGACCCGAGTCGGAGGCGGTGCGGGCGGCGGCGGTGGCCGCGGTCGAGGCGTTCGTGGCCGACGCCGGCGTCGACGCCGAGGAGCTGGGCGACGGGCGCTGGTTCCTGCGCCTGGCCGGCGAGCGCAAGCTCGGCATCGGCGTCCACCTGGCCGTGGGAGACCGGACCCTGCGGGTGGAGTCGTTCTTCATGCGCGCCCCCGAGGAGCAGCGCGAGCGGCTCTACCGCGACCTGCTGCTGCGCCAGGCCACCAGCTACGTCCTCCG
>DATENJ010000416.1:0-3421 GCA_035275125.1 Actinomycetes bacterium
TCGCGGGTGGCGACCGGGACCGCCGCGATGGGCTCGGCCGTCGACGGGTCGAGGGTGGTCATCCACCCGCCCGACTCCGAGGCGGTGAAGCGGTCGCCGACCAGCATCGGGCGCCGTTCGATCGCCGTCATGCACCACCTCCCGTCGACGGTCCAGGCGTGGACGCCTAGCCGGCGCGCTTCTTGAGCCCGTCGAAGATCACGGCCACCACGAACACCACACCGATGACCATGAGCTGGATATACGACGACACCTGGAGGAGATCGAGCCCGTTCGACAGCAGGCTCATCACCAGGACCCCCCACACCACCCGGGCCAGCCGGCCCTCGCCGCCGCCGAGGGCGACGCCGCCGATGACCACCGCGGCGATCGACTCCAGCTCGAGGCCGGTCCCCAGGTTCGGCTGGCCGGAGGCGACCCGCGCGGTCAGCACCATCGCTCCGATGCCGGTGATCAGGCCGCAGATGATGTAGGCGAGCATCTTGGTGCGGAAGACGTTCACGCCCGACAGGCGGGCCGCCTCCTCGTTGCCGCCGACCGCGTACAGGTGCCGGCCGTAGACGGTCCGGGTGAGCACGAACCAGCTGACCACGAACACGCACGCGGCGATCAGTAGCGGCACCGAGACCGGTCCGATGTACCCGGTCGCGATGACCGTGAAGGTGTCGTTGAAGCCGTAGACGGGCCTGCCGTTGGTGAGGAAGAGCGCGAGCCCGAGCGCGGCCGAGAGCATCCCGAGGGTGACCACGAACGGTGAGACGACGAAGCGGGCGATGGTGAAGCCGTTGATCGCCCCGACGATGCCCGCGGTGGCGATCCCGGCCGCCAGGCCTGCCGGAAGCCCCGCCTTCTGGGTGACCAGGGCCATCACCACGCTGGACAGGCCGACCTGCGACCCGATCGAGATGTCGAAGCCGCCCACCAGGATGGGGAAGCTCTGCGCGAACGCGAACACCGCCAGGAAGGAGAACTGCCGGGCGACGTTGAGCCCGTTCGAGGGGGTAGCGAACAGCGGCTGACGGACCGTGAAGTAGATGCACATCGCCAGGACCACGAGCGGCAGGCCCAGCTGCGACACCGCTCGCAGCGTCCTGCGGCGGTCGGCCGGCTCCTTGGCGGAGCCGACGGCGGCGAGGTCCTCGCCGTGCGTCCGCTCACCCCGGATCGTCATCGGGTGACCCTCTCTCCTGGCTCCCCGGGGTGGCACCGAAGGCCAGGGTCATGACCAGCTCCTCGGTCGCCTCGCTGCGGGTGACCATCCCGGTGACCTTGCCAGCGTGCATGACGTAGAGCCGATCGCAGAGGCCGAGCAGCTCGATCAGGTCGGAGGAGAACATCAGGATCGCCGCGCCCTCGCCGACCAGCCAGCGCATGAGCTGGTAGATCTGGAACCGGGCGCCGACGTCCACGCCCCTGGTCGACTCCTCGAACAGGAAGAGCCGTGACTCCGCGGCCACGGCCCGCCCGATGATGACCTTCTGTTGGTTTCCCCCACTCAGGTTCGTGATCGGCACCTCGCTGTGGGGGGCCTTGATCCCGAGCCGGGCGACCAGGTCCTCGTACAGCTCGAGCTCCGCCCGGCGGCTCAGCGCGCCCCGCCGCCGCAGGCGGGCGATGGCGCCGAGGGTGAGGTTCTCGCGCACCGACTGGGTCGGGATGATCCCGTCGGCCTTGCGGTCGGCCGGGATGTAGGCAACGCGTGCGCGGACCGCCTGCGCGGGCGAGCGGAACCGGACCGCGCTCCCGTCGAGCGTCACCGTGCCCGACTCGACCGGGTCCGCGCCCACGATCGCCCGGAGCAGCTCGGACTGCCCGGCCCCCAGCAGGCCGCCCAGACCGACGATCTCCCCCTGGTGCACGCTGAGGTCGACCTCGGAGAACCGCCGGCCGCTGAGGCCGCGGACCTCAAGGACCGGGGTCGACCGAGGGGCCGCCGGGGGGCTGTCCGGGAAGGTCTGGTCGAGGTCGCGGCCGATCATCAGGCGGATCAGCTCCGCGGTGTGGGTCTCGGCGGTCCCGACGGTCGCCACGTGCCGCCCGTCGCGCAGCACGGTCACCCGGCTGGCGACCCGTGGCACCTCGGCGAGCTTGTGGGTCACGTAGACGACCCCGACACCGCTCCCGCACAGCCGCTCGATGACCCGGAACAGCGTCTCGGCCTGCCGCTCGGACAGCGCCGAGGTCGGCTCGTCGAGGATCAGCAGGCGCAGGGCGCCGAGCAGGGCACGCGCGATCTCGACCAGCTGCCGCTGGTTGAGCGGCAGCTGGTCGACCCGGTGCGAGAGGCTGGCGGGCACGTCCAGCTCGTCGAGGACGAGCCGCGCCCGCTCGCGCATCGCCCGGGTGGCGAGGACGCCCGAGAACCGCTTTCGAACCAGCTCGTCGCCCAGGTAGAGGTTGTCGAGGACGCTCATGGCGGGAACGAGCGAGCCTTCCTGGTGGATGGTCGCGATCCCGGCGCGGCGAGCCTGGATCGGGTCGACGAATCTCGACGGCCGCCCGTCGAGCCGGATGTCGCCCGCGTCCGGGCGTACGGCGCCGGCGAGGATCTTGATCAGCGTCGACTTGCCGGCGCCGTTCTCGCCGACGAGCGCATGGACCTCGCCGGGCTGGACCTCCAGGGAGACGCCGTCGAGCGCCTTGACGCCCGGGTATTCCTTGTGCAGGTCGCGGGCGACCAGCATCACGTCTTGGACGGGTTGAAATCCGCCGGTGCGCGGTCCATCGAGGAATTGTAGTTGGACAGGTCAGCGGCGGTGTAGCCGACCTGGTCGACGTAGAAGACCGCCGAGGGCACCGTGATGAGCGGCTGGAAGTCGGGCAGCTTGACCTGCTCGCCGTTGAGGGCCTTGATCGCCAGCTGGGTGCCGAGGCGGCCGGTCAGGACAGGACGCTCGGCGATCACATAGTCGAGCTTGTCGCTCTTGAGCCCAGCTTCGGCTTCCTCGCTCATGGTGGACGTGACGACCAGCGTCTTCGACTTGCGGTCGGCGCCCTGGAGGGCTCGGGAGGCGCCGGAGCCGAGCAGGTCCGAGATCCCGATCACGGCGTCGATCTCCGGGAAGGCGGTGAGCCAGTCCTCCATGACCTGCTGGGCCTGGGCAGGGTCGATGTCGGTGTTCTTCTCGGCAAGGACCTTGATGCCCGGGTACTTCTCGGCGATGGTCTTCTTGAAGCCCTCGGCGCGCTCCATCGACCAGTTGGCGCCGGCTGGACCGGAGAGCAGGACCACCTTGGCGTTGGGATTCTTGCCGCCCAGCCACTCGGCCATCTTCTGGCCGACCGCCGGGTCATAGGTGTTGACGCCGTAGGTGACCTGGTCGCAGTTGGACATCGTGGCGACGTTGATGACCTTGATCCCCCGCCGCGCCATCTCGCAGGCCACCGCACCGGTGCCGTCATAGTCGGCCGCCGACAGCAG
>DATENJ010000417.1:0-3692 GCA_035275125.1 Actinomycetes bacterium
CGAGGGGTTCTTTGGGTTCGTGTGGTTCGGTTGGGGGCAGGCGAACGCCTCCGCCGGGCTCAGTGTCGGCCGTTGCCGGGCAGGGCGACTTCATCCCGGTGTGGGTGTGCGCGGTCGTCGGGGTGCACTTCTTCCCCTTGGCGTCGCTGCTTGAGGACCGGCTGCTCGTGGCGCTCGGATGGTTGGTGACCACGGTCGCCTTGGCGGCGCTGGTCGTCGGCCTGGCCACCGATGTCGCTCCGAGCACGGTCACCGGCATCGGCGCGGGCACGCTGCTCGCCGTGTTCGGCCTCGCCGCCCTGGCCGGCGTGCGCGGGGAGGGAGCAGCCCGGCGCGCGGTGACGGAAGGCTAGTCAGAACCAGCGGTGGGCGCTCCGTTGACGCCCTGGTCCACCGACGCCGGCACCCGGACGGGGGCCGCGGGCGGTGCCGGCGAGGGGGGCGCGCTGGAGCCCGCGGCCTCCTCCCGGGCGAGGAACGCCCCCAGCTCCTGGATGGTGCTCATCAGCGGAGCCGGGAACACCACGGTGGTGTTCTTGTCGACACCGATCTCGACCAGGCTCTGGAGGTTGCGCAGCTGCAGCGCCAGCGGATGGGCCATCATCACGTCGGAGGCGGCCCCCAGCTGGTCGGCGGCCAGCGACTCACCCTCGGCGGCGATGATCTTGGCCCGCTTCTCGCGTTCGGCCTCGGCCTGGCGGGCCATCGCCCGCTTCATGCTCTCTGGCAGCTGGATGTCCTTGAGCTCGACCAGGGTCACCACCACCCCCCAGTCGGTGGTGGTCAGGTCCAGGCTCTCGCGGATGCTGCGGTTGATCCGGTCGGTCTCGGCCAGGGTCTGGTCAAGGGTGTGCTGGCCGACGACCTTCCGCAGGGTGGTCTGGGCGATCTGGTTGATGGCCGCGGCCACGTTCTCGATCGCGACCACCGAACGGACCGCGTCGGTCACCCGGTAGTAGGCGACGGCCGACACGTCGATGCTGACGTTGTCGCGAGTGATGATGCCCTGGGACTGGATCGGCATGGTCACGATCCGCAGCGACACCCGCCGCAGCACCTCGACCAGCGGCACGATCAGCCGCAGGCCGGGCTCGCGGACCCCGATGACCCGGCCGAGGCGGAACAGCACGCCCTTCTCGTATTGCTGGACGACCCGAACCGACAGTGCGAGCCCGAGCAGGACTAGCACGGCGAGCACGATGACGACCGTTGTCGACGCCGACATCTCATCCTCTTTCCAGGTATCGCTGGCGGCCTCAAGGGCCGGACCTCGCCACCAACGATCGCGCGCCAGGGCGCTCGGGTCATCACCGCGACCCCCCAGATCCGCCGCCCGTCAGCCGGCATCCTGGGCTACCCGCTAGCAGGAACGATCACCGTGAGGCGCCCGATTGCAGCTACCCGGCAGGCGAAGACTCCAGCCGGCCCTGACGACAAGCGGGTGACGGAAGGCCAAGCTCGGTGACGCGTCGTGTTGACGACGCGACCATCGAGTGGAAGGAACCCGAACATGCTGCGGACGCGTGAGACGCCGTCGTCCCTCCAGACCGGTCGGGACGGGCCGGCCATCGAGACGCGCGGGCTGGTCATGCGCTACGGCGACCGGGAGGTGCTGCACAGCATCGACCTGGTCGTGCCACATGGGATGGTGGTGGGCTTCCTCGGCCCCAACGGGGCCGGCAAGACCACCACCGTTGAGATCCTGGAGGGCTACCGGCGCCGCACCGCCGGCGATGCCGGCGTGCTGGGCATGGACCCGGCCACCGGCGGCCGGGAGCTGCGCGAGCGGATCGGCATCGTGCTCCAGGAGACCGGCCACAACCCGGACCTGACCGTGCGTGAGACCGTGCGGCAGTTCGCCGGCTACTACCGCCGGCCCCTTCTGGTCGACGAGGTGGTCGAACTGGTCGGGCTGGAGGAGGCGGCCGACCGGCGGGTGCGGGCCCTGTCGGGCGGGCAGCGCCGGCGGCTGGACGTGGGGCTGGCCCTGGTCGGCGACCCCGAGCTGGTCTTCCTGGACGAGCCGACCACCGGCTTCGACCCGGCCGCCCGCCGCCAGGCCTGGCAGGTGATCGCCGGCCTGCGCGAGCTGGGCAAGACGGTCCTGCTGACCACCCACTACATGGACGAGGCGCAGGCGCTGGCCGACCGGGTGGCGATCATCGCCGCCGGCCGGATCGTGGCTGAGGGCACCCCGGCCGACCTGGCCGCCGCCCAGCGCGGCACCGAGATCCGCTTCACCCTCCCCGCTGACACCGCCCTGGCGGAGCTGCCGCGGATCTCCGGCGAGGTCGCGTCCAGGGGCCGGAATGTCGAGATCTCGACCGACGACGCGACCCACGACCTGCTCGCCCTCACCGGCTGGGCGACCGGTCGCGGCGTCGGCCTGGAAGGTCTGACCGTCACCAGCCCCAGCCTCGAGGACATCTACCTGGCCCTGACCAGCGACACGGAGGAGGCGGCATGAACCCGCTGGTGCTGGCGACCCGCGAGAGCGGCAACGTGCTCCGGTCGTTCTGGCGCAACCGCTCGGGCGCCTTCTTCACCATCCTGCTGCCATTGATGTTCCTGGTGTTCTTCGGCGCCATCAACCGCGGCGGCACCGTGCAGCTCGACCCGCACGGCCCCCAGATCGGCTACACCACCTTCTTCGCCCCGGGCATGCTGGGCATGGCCATCATGGCCGGCACCTTCGTCGGCCTGGTGATCGGGCTGACCATCATGCGCGACAACGGCCAGCTGAAGCGGCTGCGGGGCACGCCGCTGCCGCCATGGGCGTTCTTCTGCGGCCAGGTCGTCTCCCGGCTGGTCCTGATCGCCGTGGAGGCCGTGCTGGTGCTCGGCCTGGGCCGGCTGCTGTTCAACGTCAGCCTGCCACCGTCGGCCATCGCCTGGGCCACCTTCGCGCTGGTCGCGCTGCTCGGCGCGGCCACCTTCACCGCCCTCGGCGTCGCCTACACCCGCCTGGTGGCCAACGCCGATTCGGCGCCGGCCCTCGCCAACGCCGCCTACCTGCCCCTGCTGTTCCTCTCCGGTGCCTGGTTCCCGATCAGCGGCCTTCCCCACTGGCTGGCCTCGCTGGCCAACGACTTCCCGCTCGCCCCCATGCTGGATGGTATGCGCCAGGCACTGATCTTCGGCCACGGGCCCGGCGCGATCTGGCCCGATCTCCGCAACCTGCTGGCCTGGCTGGTCGTCGGCCTGCTCGTCGCCCTGCGGACCTTCCGCTGGGAGCGCCCCGCCTAAGGGGTCAGCTCCCCGTCACGGCTGAGGTGGGGATGCGGCCGAGGACCTCGTCGACGTCGGTGCCGTCCACGGTCTCGCGTTCCAGCAGCAGTTCGGTGAGCTGGTCAAGGGCCTGGCGGTGGTCGCTGAGCATGACGGTGGCGCGGTGTTCGGCCTGCCGCAGCAAGGTGGCGACTTCTTCGTCGACGACCCGCTGGGTGGCCTCGGCGTAGGGGCGGCTGCGGACCTCCTCGCCCCCCAGGTACATGGGGCTGCCGGAGGCGAACCCGACCGGGCCAAGGGCCGGGCTCATGCCGAACTCCCGCACCATCCGGGTGGCCAGATCGGTCGCCCCGGCCAGGTCGTTGGACGCCCCCGTGGAGGTCTGGCCGAACACCAACTGCTCGGCCACCCTGCCCCCCATGCGGATGGCCAGGGAGTCCTTGAGGTAGCCCTCGGTGTACAGA
>DATENJ010000418.1:0-2105 GCA_035275125.1 Actinomycetes bacterium
GGGCGAGGCCGCGGCCACCCAGGGCGCCGGCCTGATCGTCTGCCCGACCCTCACCGTCGTCGGCGGCGCCCTGGGCGCCCAGGCCGGCAGGACCGCCTTCCTCCACGTCTACGACAAGCTCGCCGGGCCCCCCGACGAGCACGTCCAGGGCGGCGGAGGCTAGGCCGGGGTCGCGGCCCGGGCCGGAGCCGGGAGGGTGACGCGGTGGGGGTGGGTGTAGACGTTCATGGTGTCGCCCCTGAGGAAGCCGACCAGGGTCATGCCGGTCTGCTCGGCCAGCTCGACGGCCAGGCTGGTGGGCGCGCTGACGGCGGCGACCAGGGGCACGCCGGCGACGGCCGCCTTCTGGACCACCTCGAACGAGCACCGCCCGGAGACGAACAGCACCCTCCCGGTCAGCGGCAGGCGCCCCTCGGTGGCCGCCCACCCGATCACCTTGTCGACCGCGTTGTGGCGTCCAACGTCCTCACGAACACAGAGCACGCCGCCCTCGGCGTCGCAGACGGCGGCCGCGTGGAGCCCGCCGGTCTGCTCGAACACCCGCTGGGCCTCCCGCACCCGCCCCGGGATCGCGGCCAGGACCCGGGTGGGCACGGCCAGGCCGTCGCTGGCGACGGTCGGGCAGGCGGCGGTCACCGCCTCGATCGAGGCCTTGCCGCAGACGCCGCAGGACGAGGAGGTGACGGCCAGCCGGTCGAGCGACGGGTCGGGGACCGGGACCCCGGGCCGCAGGTCGACGGTGAGCACGTTGAACTCCTGGGCCTGCCCCTCGGGGGCGCAGAACCGCACCGCCTCGACGTCGTCGGGGTGGGCGACCAGACGCTCGCTGACGCAGTAGCCGATGGCCAGCTCGAAGTCGTTGCCCGGCGTCCGCATGGTCACCCCGACCGGACGCCCGGCCACCCGCAGCTCCAGCGGCTCCTCGACGGCCAGCCGGTCCCGCGCCCGCCGGGCCTCGCCCCCAGCCCCGATCTTCAGCACCCGGCGCTCGGCAACCCCCCGTCCCGCCATCGCCGCCTCCTAGCTCAGCCGTCCCTCCACCCCAAGGGTACGTCCGACCGCGCTCAGCTGGTGTCGTCGGGCGAGCGATGCTGCTCCTGCTCGTCGGCGGCGGTGATGGCCCGGGCGACCAGGGTTGGAGGCATGTGGCCGTAGGAGAGGACCCGGTCGTGGAAGCGGCGGAGGTGGAAGGCGTCGCCGAGGCGGGCCTGGGAGGCGGCGCGGAGGCGTTCCAGCTCAAGGCAGCCGACCAGGTAGCTGAACGGCTGGGTGGGGGTCATGGTGTAGCGGGCGACCTCGGAGCGGGCGGTGGACTCCTCCAGGCGGGCCACCGAGACGGCCCGGGCCACGGCGGCCTCGTAGGTGAGGTCGCCCGACTGGAGCTCCATGTCGAGGACGATCCGGAGCGCCCGCAGCAGGCGCATGGCCAGCTGGGCCAGGCGGGCGTTGTCGTCGTAGTAGCCGACGTCCGCCATGAGCTGCTCGGTGTAGAGGCCCCAGCCCTCGATCATCACGGTGGAGCGGATGGCCCGCCGGGTCAGCGACGGGATCCGGTTGACGCTGGTCATCTGGAGGTGGTGGCCCGGGTACCCCTCGTGGGCGGCCACGGCAGGGATCATGGCGTAGGAGTGGTCGCGCAGGCCGGCCTCGTCGGGCGGGGGCGTGACCCAGAAGTAGCCCTGCTGCCAGGCGTCGAACGGCCCGGCGGGGAGGTAGGCGGCGAAGCCCATGACCGCCCTGAGGAACTCCGGGGTCGGCTGGACCAGGGCCGCGGCCTCGGGGTTGGTGGCCAGGTCCTCGCGGAACACGAACGACTCCAGCCGCTCCAGCTCGCGCCGGTAGGCCGGCAGCAGGCCCTCGGCGTCGGGGTGGTTGTCCTTGAGCTCGTCGAGCTTGGCCGACCAGTCCGTCCCGCCGAGCTTGCCAGCCTGCTCGGTCAGGGCGCCGGTCAGCTCGGCGATCTGGTCCTCGCCGATCAGGGTGAACTCGGCCGGGGTGGTGGTGAAGCAGTGGACCTCGCGCAACTTGCGGGCCTGGGCGGCCTCGCCGATGGCGAACGGGGCGTCGGTGGGGAAGCGGCCGGCGTGCTCGTCGCCCAGCCAGCC
>DATENJ010000419.1:0-2769 GCA_035275125.1 Actinomycetes bacterium
CGTCCTTGGTGGGCCAGGCGGTGCCGTAGACCCGCTGGAGCTGGGGGTTCCTCTCGCTCCCCCGCCAGTACGCGCCCGCCGAGCGAAGCAGCTTGAAGGCGGGAATTGCCCGGGTCGACGGGACATGGGGCCCGCGGCACAGGTCGCGCCAGCGCCGGTCGCCGGTCTTCGGGTCGAGATTGTCGTAGATGGTCAGCGGGCCGTCCCCGACCTCGACGGCCTCCTCGTCGCTGGCCCGGCTCCGCTGGTCGATGATCTCGAGCTTGTACGGCTCGTCCTTCAGCTCGGCGCGGGCCTCGTCGTCGGTGACGACCCGCCGGGAGAAGCGCTGCCCCTCCTTGACGATCTGGCGCATACGCTGCTCGATCCGGTCCAGGTCCTCGGGCCGGAACGGCTGGGTGACGTCGAAGTCGTAGTAGAAGCCGTTCTCGATCGGCGGTCCGATGCCCAGCTTCGCCTCCGGGAACAGGTCCTGGACCGACTGGGCCAGCACGTGCGCGGTCGAGTGCCGCATGATCATCCGGCCGTCATCGCTGTCCACGGTCACCGGCTGGACCCTGTCGCCCTCCTCGACGACATGGCTGAGGTCCCTGAGCACCCCGTTGACCCGGGCCGCGACCACGGCCCGGTCCTTGTCCCCGCCCCGGTCGAGCAGGTCCCCGGCGGTCGTGCCCGTGCCCACCGCCCGCTCGTCCCCATCGACTTGGACGGCGATGCGTAGATCGGACATCTCTGCTCCTGGTCAGGCCGGGGTAATGGTCGGTCCGAATGCTAGCGAGCCGTGACAACCGGCCGCCATGCACTTTCCACAGACCCCGTCACATCCTTGCTTCACCCGAACACACGTTCTAGGGTTGGCCCATGCGGACCTTCACCGACCTGCGGGGCCAGTCCCGGCCCCCCACCGACCTCCCCCTCTTCGACGCCCCGGCGACGGTGCGAACCTTCGACAGCCCGGAGTTCCGCGACGTCACCTTCTACGAGGTCGAAGCCAAGTCCATCCTCAACCGGGTCCCCGCCGCCAGCCGCATGCCGTTCGAGTGGACCATCAACGTGTACCGCGGATGCAGTCATGCCTGTTCGTACTGCCTGAGCGGAGAAACCCCGATCCTGATGGCAGACGGCCGAACACTACCGCTCGCCGACGTGCGGGTCGGGGACACCGTCTACGGGACGGTTCGCGACAGGGCGTACCGGCACTATGTGGCCACGAATGTGGTCGACCATTGGTCGACGGTGAAGCCCGCCTACCGGGTCACGCTGGAGGACGGGACGGAGCTGGTCGCGAGCGGTGACCACCGGTTCCTCACACGACGAGGCTGGAAGCACGTCAGCGGCACAGAGCATGGCCGGGACCGCCGGCCGCATCTCACCCTGAACGACAAGCTGATGGGTCTCGGGAGGTTCGCGGCACCACCCGACGAGGGGCCCGATTATCGACGTGGCTACCTCTGCGGGATGATCCGCGGCGACGGGCACGTCGGCTCATACTCCTATCCGCGGGTCGGCCGGGTTGGGGAGGTTCACAGGTTCCGCCTCGCCCTCGTGGACCTCGAGGCGATTCGTCGGACTCGGACGTACCTGGCCGGTCTCGAGGTCCCGACGAATGAGTTGATCTTCAAGGAGGCCGTCGGAGGGCGCCGCGCGATCACCGCGATCCGCACCTCGACGCGTGCCGGCGTGGCCTCGGTCGAGGACATCATCGGCTGGCCTCGAGCCCCAACGGACGCATGGCGCAAGGGGTTCCTGAGTGGGATCTTCGACGCCGAAGGCAGCCACAGCCGGGGCATCCTACGCATCTTCAATACCGATCCGGCGATCGTCGACCAGATCACGTCCTCCCTCCGGCGATTCGGGTTCGCATTCGCCATCGAGAGCCGCCTGACGATCAACGCCAAGCGTCTACAGGTCGTGCGGCTGCTGGGCGGCCTTCGGGAGCACATGCGCTTCTTTCACACCGTGGACCCCTCGATCACGCGGAAGCGGATCATCGACGGCATGGCGATCAAGGGAGACGCACCGCTGCGGGTCGCCTCCATCGAACCGCTTGGCGTCGACCTGCCGCTGTACGACATCACCACCGGGACCGGCAACTTCATCGCCAACGGCGTGGTGTCACACAACTGCTTTGCTCGCCCTAGCCACAGGTACCTGAACTTCGACGCCGGGCGGGACTTCGAGCGGCGGATCGTAGTGAAGGTGAACGCGCCGGAGGTGTTGCGGCGGGAGTTGCGGAAGAAGCGCTGGAGCGGGGCGCATGTGGCGATGGGGACCAACACCGATCCGTATCAGCGGTGTGAGGGGCGGTACCGGCTGACACGGGGGGTGCTGGAGGTGCTGCGGGACTACGCCAACCCGTGCTCGGTGCTGACCAAGTCCCCGCTGCTGCTCCGCGACCTGGACCTGTTCGTGGAGCTGGCCGAGACGGCCGGGTTCTCGGCCAACCTGTCCATCGGGACGCTGGACGAGGAGGTGTGGCGGCGCAGCGAGCCCGGGACACCACATCCGAAGGCGCGCATGGCGGCGGTGAAGCAGCTGGTCGCGGCGGGCATCCCGTGCGGGATCCTGATGGCGCCGATCCTGCCAGGGATCTCGGACTCACCCGAGCAGCTGCGGGCCGTGGTCCGGGCGGCCGCCGACGCTGGGGCCAGCCACCTCACCCCGCTCACCCTCCACCTCCGGCCCGGGGTGAAGGAGGAGTTCCTGCCCTGGCTCGAGGAGGCCTACCCGGAGCTGGTTCCCGACTACGGCCGCCTCTACCGGGGCTCG
>DATENJ010000420.1:0-3930 GCA_035275125.1 Actinomycetes bacterium
TTCGCCCGGGCGCGCGCCCGCGGGATCTGCCCACGCGACGGCTCGGAGCTGTCGGTCGCCAGCGTCGGCGGCCGCACGACCCGCTGGTGCCCGCTGGACCAGCACTGAGGCACGACCGCCGGACGGCGGCGGGTCAGCGAAGGGTGATCAGCTCAGGCCCAGGCGCTCCGGGAGCTCGGCCGGGTCGCAGGTGAGGCCGACCAGGAACGGCCCGAAGCGGCCGTAGGAGGCGGTCACCTCGTCGAAGCGCATGTCGTAGACGACCTCCTTGATCGCGCTCAGGTCGTCGGCCAGCAGGGTGACGCCCCACTCGAAGTCGTCGAGGCCGGTGGAGCCGGTGACCAGCTGGAGGACCCGGCCGGTGTAGCGGCGCCCGACCTTGCCGTGGCCGTGCATCAGCTCGCGGCGCTGGTCGAACGGCAGCCGGTACCAGTTGGCGTCCGGGTCGCGGGCCTTGCTCATGGGGTAGAAGGCGAGCACCGCCCGGCGGGGCAGGCGCGGGTGGAGCCGGTCCTCGCGCTGGCCGGCCAGGCGCTCCAGCGCCTTGGCGACCCGGTCCTCGACCTCGTCGGCGCCCTGGGCCTGGAGCCGGGCCCGGATGTCCTCCTCGGACTCCATGTACTCCGAGACCTCGGTCAGGGACAGGAACGAGTAGGCCGGCTCCAGCGGGCTCACCGCCCGCAGCGCCCTGGCCAGCTTCTCGTGCCGCACCAGGTCGGGGCCGAGCGCCATCACGCCAAGGTCGGCCTTGAGGCCAAGGACCGAGGCGGACAGCACCTGGTGCTCCGGCCCGGCGAAGGCGTCGAGGGCGGCCACCAGCTCCTTGCCGGCCTGGACGGGGTCGGGGGAGCGGCTGGGATGGACGCGGTAGAACAGGTGCGTGACCCCCCAGCCGGTCGAGGGGACGACGGGATCCATACGGTGACTGCCTCCTAGGTCGGCGCCGGCGGCTTCCTGGCGAACACCATCGTGCCTGCTCGCACGGTGGTTTGCCGAGTTCGGCGCAGATGCGTCAGCACTTTCGACGAGATAGACCAGATCGAGACTATTGACATGACTGACCGGGTGCTAGCATCCCGCCGAGTACGGGGGGGAAGGCTGCCGTCGCAACACGGTTCGAGCTGTCCCTGCCGCCGGGTCTGGTACCGGCCCGGCATGTTGGTTGCTGTCGAAGGTGAAGGTGAAGGGAGGGACAGGAGTTCGTGACCAGCGGTGTCGTCAAGTGGTTCAACCCTGACAAGGGCTACGGCTTCATCGCCCGTCCCGACGGCGAGGACGTCTTCGTGCACTTCTCCGCGATCCAGATGGAGGGGTACCGGTCGCTCGACGAGGGACAGTTGGTGGAGTTCGACGTCACCCAGGGGCCGAAGGGGCTGCAGGCCGCAAACGTGCGCCCGATGCCCCCAGAGTGACCTGATCTCGCAGTCAACCGGCCCGCCCGGCCTCAGGCCTGGCGGGCCGGATACCGTCTGGGCCTCAGTCTGAGCTTCGCGAGCCGCCGGGGTGGTCGCGCAGGTAGCGCTCGACCTCGGCCACCAGTTCCTCGGGGGGGAGGTCGGCGAGGCCCGGCGAGCCCTCCTCGTCGTCCTCCGCGTCGTGGTCGTCGTCGCTGTCGGCCTCCAGCCGTTCGATGTAGCCGGCCAGCTCCGGATTCTCGTCGACCAGCTCGGTCACGGCGGTGTCGAAGGCGTCGGTCTGGCCGGCCAGGTCGCTGGTGTCGACGGCCATCGGCAGCAGCCGCCGCAGCTCCCTCACCAGCGCCATGGCCCCCCACGGGTTGGGGGCCAGGTTGAGATAGTGGGGCAGGGCCGCCCACAGACCGACGGTCGGGATGCCCTCCTTGGTGGCCAGGTCGCCGAGCACGCCCAGGATCCCGGTCGGCCCCTCGTAGCGGGAGACGTTGAGGCCCAGCCGCTCGGCCAGGTCCCGGTCGCCGGCCGAGCTGACCACCTGGACCGGCCGGGTGTGGGGGACGTCGGCCAGCAAGGCGCCGACGGTGACCACCATCTCGACCCCAAGGCTGGAGGCGACCTGGACGATCTCGGCCGCGAAGGTCCGCCAGCGCAGGTTGGGCTCGTGCCCGCGGACCACGATCAGGTCGTGGTCGGCGGCCGGCAGCCGGGCGGCCCGCAGCTCGACCGACGGCCACTCGATCCGCCGGTGCCCGTCGTCCAGCCGCACCGTCGGGCGGGTCGCCTGGAAGTCGTAGAACTCCTCGGGGTCGATGGTGGCGAAGGTCTCGGCGGCCAGCCCGTCCGCGATCGCGTCCAGGGCGCTGGTGGCCGCCTCACCGGCGTCGTTCCAGCCATCGAAGGCGGCCAACAGCACAGGCCCACGGAGCCGGGGCCGCCGGATCAGGGTCGTGTGGTCCATGGCTCCACGATGCCATGGAAGGCAAGAGCGGCGCAGACCGGCCTACGTAGCGTCCGGTACGACGGCCAGGGCAGCCGGGTCCGTCGATGGGACGATCTTGCTCGCAACAGCGGCGTCGTCCCCTGTTGGCACAACACATCCCGCGAAAACGGCGTACTATGCCCTCTGCGGCCCCTCGCGCTGTCTTGGCCCCCCCGGATGGCGCGGGGGCCCTTTTATGCGCCGGGCCCGGGGAGCCGTTCGGAATCCACCCGCTGGCCGCTCCGGATGACCTCCCGCACCGGGTCCTCGGCGTCCCAGTCGTTGACGATCAGGGCCGCCCGTGGGATGCCGTCGCACAGGTACCAGGCGACGAACTTCGGCTCGGCGACCTCGCGGCTGCCCCGCACCACCAGCTCGTCCCATTCCCGGACGTGGCCGAGGTAGGACAGCGACAGGTCGAACTGGTCGGAGAAGAAGTAGGGGATGCGGTCGTAGGGCTCGCCCGCCCCGGCCAGGTTCCGGCCGGCCAGCAGCCCCTGGTTGAGGGCCTCGGCCCAGTGCTCGATGCGGATCCGCCCGAACAGCGGGTGCTCGGCGTTGGCCACGTCGCCGGCCGCGTACACGCCGTCGGCCGCTCGCAGCTGCCGGTCGACCAGGATGCCGTTGTCGACCGCCAGCCCGGCCCGCTCGGCCAGGTCGGTGTCGGGCCGGACCCCGATCCCGATGACCACCAGGTCGGCGGCCAGCCGGGTGCCGTCGGGCAGCACCACCGCCTCGACGCTGTCGCGGCCCTCCAGCCGTTCGGCGGTGGTCCGGGTGCGGACGTGCACGCCCCGGTCCCGCAGGAACGCCTCGAAGAAGCGGCCCATCTCCGCACCGACCGCCCTGGTCCAGACGGTGTCGCCCCGCTCGAGCAGGGTCACCCGGGTGTCCATCTGGGTGGCGCTGGCCGCCACCTCGGCCCCGATGAAGCCGCCGCCGAGGATCACCATGTTCTCGGCCCTGGAGATGGCGGCCCGCAGCCGCTCGGCGTCGTCGACCGTGCGCAGGTAGTAGACGCCCTCCAGGTCCCCGCCGGGCAGCTCGAGGTGGACCGGCTGGGCGCCGGTGGCCAGCACCAGGCCGGTGCCGTAGCGGAGCTGGTCGCCGACCTCGGTGGTGACCGTCCTGGTGGCCGGGTCGAGGGTGCTCGCCCTGGTCGCCAGCAGCAGCTCGACGTCGTGGTCGCGGTACCAGGCCTCGTCGTGGGTGCGGGTCTGCTCGCGCCCGGCCTCGCCGCGGAGGAACTCCTTGGACAGCTTGGGCCGCTCGTAGGGGAGCTCCGGCTCGGCGGTCAGCACCACGGCCGGGCCCTCGCCGCCGGCCGCTCTGACCCCCTCGGCCGCCTTGGCGGCGGCGACCCCGCCGCCGACGATCACGAACTCCAGGTCGCGGACGGCCATGCGGCTACCTCCGGTCAGGGGCCTCGAGCTGGAAGCCTAGCTTTCCGGGCCCGTCTGAGGTAGTTAGCGACTCCAGCGCCCGAATCCTTACCAGGTAGGCGTCCCCGGGGGCATACGCGCCGGTGCGCTCGAC
>DATENJ010000421.1:0-2267 GCA_035275125.1 Actinomycetes bacterium
CCTGATCCCGGGCACGAGCCGTTCCGGCATCACCATCTCGGTCGGCCTGTTCGAGGGCGTGACCCGGGAGACCGCGGCCCGGTTCTCGTTCCTGCTGTCGATCCCCGCCATCCTCGGCGCCGGCATCCTCAAGCTGGACGACCTCTCGGGGGCCACCGAGACCTCCGCCGAGCTGGTCGCCGGGACCCTCGCGGCCGCGCTGTCCGGCTTCCTGGCGGTGTCGTTCCTGATCCGCCTCCTCCGCACCCGCACGCTGTGGCCGTTCATCTGGTACCGGCTGGTCGCCGGGGCCCTGTTCGTGCTGCTGCTGTCCACCGTCCGTTCCTAGGCCCGCGACCGGGTCCCCGGGCCGGGGTACGCCCCGGCCCGGTACGCTTGGGCCATGGTCACGGTCCGGCCCGCAACGGCCGCCGACGCGCCCGCCATGGGCCGGCTGCACGTCCGGGCCTGGCAGACCGCCTACCGCGGGCACATGCCGGAGGCCTACCTCGACGGCCTACGTCCCGCCGAACGCGCCGCCTCCTGGGCCGAGGTGCTCGGGCGTGCGGACCGTCGGGGCGTCGTCCTCGTCGCCGACCGGGCCGGGGAGGTCGTCGGGTTCGCGGCGGCCGGCCCGTCGCCGGACCCCCAGGGGGCCGGCGAGCTGTACTCGATCAACGTCGACCCCGGCGCCTGGGGGACGGGAGCCGGGCGGGCCCTGCTCGAGGCCGCCCAGGCGGAGCTGGCCCGGCTGGGCTTCGACGAAGCGGTGCTGTGGGTCCTGCCCGCCAACGCCCGCGCCCGCCGGTTCTACGAGGCCGCCGGGTGGGTGGCCGACGGGACCGAGCGCACCGCCGACGTGCTCGGTGTCACCGTTCCCGAGATGCGCTACCGGAGGCGCTCGACCAGCGAGGAGATCTCGTCGGCGACCCCGGTGGGGACCGAGTAGCCGGTCTCGTCGCGGATCTGCGCGAGGTGGTCGCGGACGTCCTCGAGCGTGAGCGCCGGGTTGGCGTAGCCCTCGGTGAGGCCGACGAAGAAGCGGGCGACCCGCCCGCCGCCGGCCGAGTAGATCTCGCCCGTCACCGGGCACTCCTCGGAGACCAGCCAGGCGGCAACGGGCGCGACCAGGGCCGGGTCGAGCTTGGAGGCCAGCGGGCCGAGCAGCTCCTCGGTCATGCGGGTGCGGGCGATCGGGGCGAGCACGTTGGCCTTGATGTTGTAGCGGGCGCCCTCCTGGGCCAGCACCCGGGCCAGCCCGACCAGCCCCATCTTGGCCGCGCCGTAGTTGGTCTGGCCGAAGTTGCCGAGGATGCCGGCGTTGGAGGCCGTGACCAGGACCCGGCCGTAGCCGGCCTCGCGCATCCGCACCCAGGCGGGCCGGATGACCTGGAAGGCCCCTTTGAGGTGCACGTCCAGCACCGGGTCGAGCAGCTCCGGGGTCAGGTTGTGGAACGCCTTGTCACGCAGGATGCCGGCGTTGCTGATCACGATGTCGACCCGGCCGAACGCCGCCATGGCGGTGTCGACGATGGCCTGGCCGCCCTCGACGGTGGCGACCGTGCTGGTGTCGGCCACGGCGACCCCGCCAAGGCCCTCGATCTCCTTGACCGTCTGCTCGGCCGGCCCGGCCGACGCACCCGTCCCGTCGATGGCGCCGCCCAGGTCGTTGACGACCAGCTTGGCTCCCCGGGAGGCCAGCAGCAGCGCATGCTCGCGGCCAAGGCCGCCGCCCGCCCCGGTCACGATGGCCACCCTGTCGTCGAAGCGGATGTCGCCCATGCTCGCCTCCCGTGTCACGCCGCCGGACCCTACGATACGGGCATGGGACCCCTGCAGGGAGTGCGCGTGCTGGAGGTCGCGGGGATCGGGCCGGGGCCGTTCTGCGCCATGCTCCTGGCCGACTTCGGGGCCGAGGTGCTGGCCGTGGACCGGCCGTCCTCGGACCGGCCCGGCTGGCCGGCCCTGTTCGGCAGGGGACGGCACCGGGTCGCCGTCGACCTCAAGCACCCGGACGGGCCGGGGGTGGTCCTCGACCTGGTCGCCGGGGCCGACGCGCTGGTCGAGGGGTTCCGCCCAGGGGTGGCCGAGCGGCTCGGGATCGGCCCCGAGGCGTGCCTCGGCCGCAACCCACGCCTGGTCTACGGGCGGGTCACCGGCTGGGGCCAGGACGGCCCCCTGGCCCACTCGGCCGGCCACGACATCGACTACATCGCCCTGGCCGGGGCGCTGCACCCGCTCGGGCCGGCCGCCGGCCCGCCGGTGCCGCCCGTGAACCTGCTCGGCGA
>DATENJ010000422.1:0-3498 GCA_035275125.1 Actinomycetes bacterium
GCAGACGGTGCTCAACGCCGGCCGGGGCTGGCGCTTCGCCGCCGAGGGCGTCTGGTCCTCGAAGAACGACGCCGGCGCCTGGGCCATGGCCCGCACCGGCGACCCGGCGACGGTCGAGGCGGCCCTGGCCGCCCGCCACGGGGATCCCTCCGCCGCCCTCGACCCGGCCCGGGTCGAGGCGTTCGTGGGCGAGGCCCTCCAGGCGGTGGAACGGGCCCTTGAGACCGGCGGTTAAGATCCCGGCATGGAGCCGCGGATGTACGACGAGCTGGCCGGCTGGTGGCCGCTGCTGTCGGCGCCGGCGGTGTACGCCGAGGAGGCCGAGATCTACCGGCGGCTGCTGGCCGCCGCCGGCGACCGGCCGCCCCAGACGGTGCTGGAGCTGGGCTCGGGCGGTGGCAACAACGCCTCCCACCTCAAGGCCCATTTCCAGCTCACCCTGGTCGACCTGTCGGCCGGCATGCTCGAGGTCAGCCGGGAGCTCAACCCCGAGTGCGAGCACGTCCAGGGGGACATGCGGACGGTCCGCCTCGGCCGGGTCTTCGACGCCGTGTTCGTCCACGACGCGGTCGCCTACATGGCCACCGAGGACGACCTCCGGCTGGCCATCGGGACGGCGTTCGCCCACTGCCGCCCGGGCGGGGCGGCCCTGTTCGCCCCCGACCACCTGCGGGAGAACTTCCGCACCGGCACCGACTGGGGCGGCCACGACGGCGACGGGCGCGCCGCCCGCTTCCTCGAGTGGACCTGGGACCCCGACCCGCTCGACACCACCTACACAGTCGACTACGCCTACCTGCTGCGCGAGCCCGACGGCTCGGTCCGGGTCGCCCACGACCGCCACGTCGAGGGCCTGTTCCCCCGGGCCACCTGGCTCCGCCTGCTGGAGGAGGCCGGCTTCCAGGCCAGCGCGGTCCCGGTCGAGCACTCCGAGCTCGAGCCCGGCACCTACGAGCTGTTCGTCGCCACCAGGGGGGCGTCCCAGTCGATGTGATGGTCGTAGATCCAGGCCATCGAGCGGTCGGTGACAAGGAGCTTGAAGACCAGGGGGAGGGCCAGGTCGCGGAGGACGCGCCCGATCGGGCCGGGGGTCTTGGCGCTGCCGGTCCTGGCCGCCTGGGCGACGATGC
The DNA here is from genome assembly GCA_035275125.1 of Actinomycetes bacterium. Lineage (GTDB taxonomy): Bacteria > Actinomycetota > CALGFH01 > CALGFH01 > CALGFH01 > CALGFH01. The sequence continues at coordinate 1,131 of DATENJ010000422.1, forward strand.
GCTCGACCCGCTTGCGGCGCAGCCCGTCGTAGGCGGCCAGGGCCTCGGGGATGGTCGGCAGGTCGCGCAGGCACTTGGCCAGCACCACGGCGTCCTCGGCGGCCAGGGAGGCGCCCTGGCCCGAGGTGGGCGACGGGGCGTGGGCGGCGTCGCCGACGATCACCATCGGGCCGCGGTGCCAGGCCGGGACCGACGGCAGGTCGTGGGTGCTGTCGCCGGCGAGCTCGAGGAAGCCGTCGCGGACCAGGTCGCTGGCCGGGCCGGCGTCGCCGGCGAACAGCTCGACCAGCTGGCGCTGCCACTGCTCGGCGGTGGTGGCCGCCCGCTCGGCCGGGGTGACCGGGGGACGGGGCACGTTGGCGAACCAGACCGCGCCGCCGGCAGGGTCGGCCACATAGCCGAAGAAGGCCCGCCGGCCGAAGATCATGTACCAGGCGCCGGGCTCGGCCGGCCTGGCGCCCGGGGTGTAGCCGCCGAAGTTGACCAGCCCGACATAGCGTGGGCTGGGCGCGGCCGGGTCGATGAGGCGCCGGGTCGGCGAGTGGACCCCGTCGGCCCCGATCAGCAGGTCGCCGCCGGCCTGGGTGCCGTCGTCGAAGGTTGCGACCACGCCGCCGGCCGTGGGCTCGGCCGCGGCCAGCCGCTTGCCGTACTCGATCCGGATGCCGCGGCCGGCCGCCTCGTCGTGCAGCCCCTGGTACAGCCGGGCCCGCTTGATGGTGTGGCTGACGGTCCCGTCGGCCAGCCGCCCACCGTTGCTGACGGTCCCGAGCCGCCGGCCGGTCCCGCTCAGCAGGACGTTGTCCGGGGTCGGGAAGCCGGCGGCCAGCACCTGCTTGTCGGCGCCGACGGCCCGCAGGGCGTCGAGGCCGTTGGTGGCCACGGTCAGGTAGGAACCGGCGTCGCCGGTCCCGGGGAGGTGGGCCTCATAGACCCGGGCGTCGATGCCGGCGTGCTGCAGCGCCATGGCGGTGACCGGGCCGGCGACGCCGCCCCCGGCGATCAGTGCCTTGACCATCTCGTCCTTCCCTCATCGCAAGTATTTCGTTTGGACGAACTAAATATAGGCTACACTGGACGCCATGACAAGCCCCCCTGTTCCGGACAGCGCCCGCGCCCCGGCCGGCCGGCGAGCCGAGCTGCTGGAGGACCTTGCCCTGGCCGGCCGGGCCTCCAGCGTGGCCACGGTCATGTTCCACACCGCCGTGGCCGCCCACCAAGGGCTCAACGCCACCGAGGAGAAGGCCCTTGACCTGCTGGAACGCTCCGGGCCGCTGACCGCCGGAGAGCTGGCCAGGCAGACCGGGCTGGCCCCGGCGTCGGTCACCGGCCTGATCACCCGGCTGGAGCGCAAGGGCTTCGCCCGGCGGGTCCCCAACCCCGACGACCGGCGCAGCGTCCTGGTCGAGGTCGACGTCGAGCGCCTGTACGCCCGGGTCGCCCCCCTGTTCGGCGACTGGGTCCGCTCCCTCCAGGAGCTCTACGCCGGCTACACCGACGACCAGCTCGAGGTCATCCTCCACTTCCTCACCGAGGCCGCCCGCCGCCAGCGGGAAGCCACCACCCGCCTCACGGACGACCGGGAGTGAGTAGGCGAAGCACGGTCGGGGTGCTGGTGCTGGCGGCGGCGGTGGGGATGCTGCTGTCGCTGTACGGGCCGGCCATGCCCGAGCTCCGGGAGGCCTTCGGGGTGGGTGGGAGCGGCTCGGCCCTGGTCCTCAGCGCCCACTTCGGGGGGTCGATGACCGGGATCATCTGGTGGGGGCTGGAACGGCGGCGGGCCCCGCGGACCTGGCTGGTGGTCGCTGTGGCGCTGCTGGTCGCGGGGGCGGCCGGGGTGGCCTTCGCCCCGGGGTGGCCGGTGGTGCTGGTGGCGGCGTTCGGGCTCGGGGTCGGCTTCGGGGTGGTGGTGGTCGAGATCAACGTGCTGTTCGCCGACGGGTTCGGCGAGCGGGCCACGGCCATGCTCAACCTGCTCGGGGCCAGCTTCGGCGCGGGCGCCGTGGTCGGGCCGCTGGCCGTGGCCGTCACCGGCGGGTACCGGGTGCCGTTCTGCGCCGGAGCCCTGCTGGCCGTGGTGAGCCTGGCCCTGACCCGCGACGTGCCGAGGACCGCCCGGGTGCCGGCGCCGGCCACAGAACGGCCGGCCTTCGGGATCGTGGGCGGGTTCGTGGCCATCTGCGCGCTGTATGTGGGGGTGGAGAGCGGGATCGGCGGCTGGGAGACGACCAGCCTGCTGGCCGGCGGGACCGGCGAGGCCGCCGCGGCCAGCTGGACGGCCGGCTACTGGGCGGCCCTCACCACCGGTCGGCTGCTGGCCATCCCGCTGGCCCTGCGGGTGAGCGCGCCGGCGCTGACCGCCGGCTCG
>DATENJ010000423.1:0-7837 GCA_035275125.1 Actinomycetes bacterium
GACGCCCGCCGCGGCGGCCGCGCCGGAGGCCAGGGCCGGGCAGCGGGGGTGGAAGCGGCAGCCGCCGGGGACCCGGGTCGGGTCGGGCGCCTCGCCGGTGAGGATCTGGGTCTCCAGGTGGTGCACCTCGGGGACCACCGAGAGCAGGGCCCTGGTGTAGGGGTGGCGGGGCGCGGCCAGCACCGTCTCGGTCGGCCCCTGCTCGACGATCCGGCCCAGGTACATGACGGCCAGGCGGTCGGCGATGTTCCAGGCCAGGCCGAGGTCGTGGGTGACGACCAGGATGGACAGGCCGAGGTCGCGGACAAGGCCGAGCAGCAGGGCCAGGATCTCGCCCCGGACCGAGGCGTCCAGGCTGGACACGGGCTCGTCGGCGACCAGCATGCTCGGCTCGAGGGCCAGGGCGCCGGCGATCACCACCCGCTGGCGCTGGCCGCCGGACAGCTCGTGGGGGTAGGCGAGGAAGAACCGGCGCGGCGGGCGCAGGCCGCTGCGGGCCAGGGCGTCGGCGACCAGGGTCTCCTCGTCGCCCTTGACGCCGTGGATGCGCAGGCCCTCGGCCACCGACTCGTACACCGACTGGCGCGGGTTCAGGGCCCCGGTGGGGTCCTGGAGGACCAGCTGGACCTCGCGGCGGTAGGGCTTGAGGGCGCGGGTGCCGAGGCCGATCGGCTTGCCCCGGTACAGGACCTGGCCGCTGGTCGGCTCCACCAGGCCGAGGATGGCCCTGGCCAGCGAGGTCTTGCCGCAGCCGGACTCGCCGGCCAGGGCGACGATCTCGCCCGGCTGGACCTGGAGGTCGACCCCGTCGACGGCCCGGGCCGTCGGGCCCCGGCCGCGTCGTGCCCCGAAGTGGACGTGCAGGTCGCGGACCTCCAGGATCGGCCCCTGGGCGGCCTGGGAGCCCGGCGGCGCCGGCTGGGTCGCGGTCACGGCGCCTCCTGACGATGGACCGGGGCGTCCTCGCCGACCGGCGTCGGTGGGACCTGGCGGACCAGCTCCGGATGGCCGTCCCGGACGTGGACGCAGGCAGCCCTGCGGCCCTCACCGGCCGGCCACAGCTCGGCGTCGAGGGTCGGGCAGACGGCGATCGACACCGGGCAGCGGGGGTGGAACTCGCAGCCGGAGGGCAGGTCGCGGGGGTCGGGCGGGTCGCCGCCGAGGCCGTGGGGGTTGCGGCGCGAGGCGCTGTCGCCGATCGTCGGGAACGCCTCGGCCAGGGCCCTGGTGTAGGGGTGGGCCGGCGCCTCGAACACCTTGGCCGCCGGGCCCTCCTCGACGATCCGGCCGGCGTACATGACGGCGATCCGCTCGCAGGTCGAGGCCAGCACCGACAGGTCGTGGGTGATCAGCAGCAGGGCCAGGCCGAGGTCGCGCCCCAGCTCCTCCAGCAGGGCGAGCACCTGGGCCTGGACCATCACGTCGAGGGCGGTGGTCGGCTCGTCGGCGATCAGCAGCCGGGGCGAGCAGGCCAGGGCCATGGCGATCATCACCCGCTGGCGCTGCCCGCCGGACAGCTCATGGGGGTAGCTGGGCGCCCGCCGGGCGGGCAGGCCGACCTGCTCCAGCAGCTCCCCCACCCGGGTCGCGGCCTGCTTGTCGCCGACCTTGTCGTGCAGCTGGATGGCCTCGGCGATCTGGTCGCCGACCCGGCGGACGGGGTTGAGGGCGTGCATGGCCCCCTGGAACACCACCGCCGCCTCGGTCCAGCGGACCGCCCGGAGCCGGCCCGGCCGCATGGTGAGCACGTCCTCGCCCTCCAGCAGCACCGTCCCGGTGGTCCTGGTCCCCGGGGGCAGCAGCCGGAGCACGGCCGCGGCCATGGTCGACTTGCCACAGCCCGACTCGCCGGCCAGGCCGAGCGTCTCGCCCTGGTCGAGGGTCAGGTCGACCCCGCGCACCGCCGGCACCGCGCCGGACCGGGCCGGGTAGCTGACCGTCAGGTCGTTGACCTCGAGCAGGGCCATCGTCACCGCCCCCGCAGCCGTGGGTTGAGGACCGACTCCAGCGCCTGGCCGATCATGGTGAAGGCCAGCACCACCAGCAGGATGGCCACCCCCGGCGGGACCAGGTACCACCAGGCCCCGATGGAGGCGGCCCCCTGGGTGAAGGCGCTGTCCAGCATCGACCCCCACGACACCCGCAGCGGGTCGCCGAGCCCGAGGAACGCCAGGGTGGTCTCGGACAGGATGGCCACGGCCACGATCAGCACGGTGTTGGCGAAGATCAGCGGGACCACGTTGGGCAGGATGTGGCGGGTGATCAGGTGCCAGTCCCCGGCCCCCAGCGCCCGGGCCCGCTCGATGTAGGGCCGCGAGGTCACGGCGAGGGCCTGGGCGCGGACGATCCGGGCCGTGCCCGGCCAGGAGGTGATCCCGATGACGAAGGCGATGTTGGCCAGCGACGGCCCGAGCACGGTGGCCAGCACGATGGCCAGGGGCAGGAACGGGATGACCAGGAACCAGTCGGTGACCCGCATCAGCAGCGAGTCGGTCCAGCGGCCGAAGTGGCCGGCCGCGATGCCCACCACCGAGCCGATCACCACCGAGATCACCGAGGCCAGGAACCCGACCGCCAGCGACACCCGCGACCCCCAGATGGTCAGGGCGAGCACCGAGCGGCCGCTCTCGTCGGTCCCCAGTGGGAACTCGGCGCTCGGCGGCGAGAACGGGGTGCCGGTGGCCTTGGTCACGTCCAGCTCGCTGGCCGGGACGAGCAGGGGCGCGAACACGGCCATGGCGATGAACAGGACCAGGATGGCCAGCCCGACCATGCCGATGCTGTTGCGCCGGTACTCGTCCCAGGCCCGCCCCGCCGCCTGCCGCCGCCGCGCCCTGGCGATGGCCCGCGGGCTGAGCTGCGGGGGCAGGGCCGGGGGCAGGGTCGTGTCTTCCTGGGGTGGCCCCCCGAGAGGCTCCTCGATGATCGGGTGGGTCATCAGCCGGTCCTCACGCGCGGGTCGAGGTAGGCGTAGAGGAGGTCGGCGATCAGGTTGGCGATGATCACGGCCGCGCTGAAGAGCAGGAACACCCCTTGCAGGAGCGGGTAGTCAGGGGTCCGCAGGGCCTCGTAGCTGAGCAGGCCGAGCCCCGGCCAGGAGAAGACCGTCTCGATGGTGATGGCCCCCGAGACGACGAAGCCGAGGTTGAGGAAGATCAGCGTGGTGGTGGGCAGCAGGGCGTTGGGCACGGCGTGGCGGCGCAGCACCAGCGCTTCCCGCAGCCCCTTGGCCCTGGCCGTCGTCAGGTAGTCCTCGCCCAGCTCGTCCAGCAGCGAGGAGCGCATGACCAGCGCGTACTCGGCGATGTAGGCCAGGGTGAGGGTGAGGCAGGGCAGGAACAGGTGCCGGGCAACGTCCCAGAACCCGCCGAGGCTGGCCAGCTGGGTGTTGGGGCTGGACAGCCCGCCGGTCGGGAACAGCCCGGGGAAGGACCCGACCCCGACCCCGAAGGCGATCAGCAGCATGATGCCGAGCCAGAACTCGGGCATGGCGTACAGGGCGAGCGACGCCCCCAGCGACACCCGGTCGAACACGCTGTTGCGCCGCCACGCCCCTCGGATGCCGATCCACAGCCCGATCGCCGTCGACAGCATGGTGGACAGGCCCAGCAGCAGCACCGTTGGCCAGATCCGCTCCCCGATGACCTCCGAGACGGGCCGGCGGAACTTGTAGGAGATGCCAAGGTCGCCGCTGAGGGTGTCCTTCACGTAGCTGGCGAACTGCTGCGGCAGCGGCTTGCCGAGGCCGAAGCTCTCGCGCAGGACCTGGACCTGCTCGGCCGGGACCAGCCGGTTGCGGGTCAGGTTCTTGGCCGGGTCGCCGGGCAGGACGCGGAACAGGAAGAAGTTGAACACCAGCACAAAGGCCAGGCTGAGCAGGGCCCCGACCAGCTTGCCGCCGAGCCGGCGCTGGCCGGCGCTGGGGCGGAAGGTCCGGGTGGACGTGGCCATCCTGGCCCGCGCCCTATTCGCGCTCGTCCTGGGTCGACCTGCGCCGCATGGCGAGCAGCACCCCGGCCCCGCCGAGGACCGCAACGCCGACGGCGATCGGGATCAGCGGGACCCCGGAGCCGCCGTCGTCGGCGGCCGAGGCGGCAGCCTGCGGGGTGGTGATGTTGCGGTAGCTGTAGGTGCCGTAGCCGAACAGGACCACCCCGCCCGGGTCGGGCTGGGCCAGGAACCCGGCGAAGCGGTCGCTGCGGTAGGCCTGCAGCTCGTCGTAGTAGAAGGTCACGACATAGGGCGCGTCGTCATAGAGCATCTTCTGCATCTGCTTGACGATGTCGGCCCGCTTGGCCGGGTCGATGGTGACCTTCTGCTGCTCGTACAGCTTGTCGTAGGCGGTGTTGCAGTAGAAGCTGTCGGACAGGTTGGCCAGGACGTCGCCGCCCGACTTGTAGCTGCGCGAGCCGCAGGTGAAGGTCGAGAGCTGGTAGTCGGGGTCGGGCTCGACCACCCAGCCCCACTCGAACATGTCGAACTCGCCCTGGCCGATGATCTCGGTCAGGCGGTTCTCCTCCACCACCTTGACCTCGGTGGCGATGCCGATGTCGCGCAGCCAGCCCTGCATGAACTGGACCGACTGCTGGGAGGTGTTGGACTCCTGCCTGGCGAACAGCCGGAACTTGAGCGGCCGGCTGCCGTCGGGCATCTCCCTGACCTTGTCGCCGTCGCTGTCCTTGTAGCCGGCCTCGTCGAGCAGCCGGTTGGCCTCGGCCAGGTCGAAGTTGTAGGCCTCACCGTCGGCCGGCTGGAAGGTCAGGTTCGCGTAGAGGGATGGGATGATCCCGTTGGCCGGGGTGCCGTACCCGCCGAGCACCCGGTCGACCAGCAGCTTCTTGTCGACGGCGTGGGCGATGGCCTGGCGGACCCGCTTGTCCTTGAGGGCTGGGTGGCCGTCGCCGATCGGCTCGCCGCTGTCGAGGGCGGCCCCGGTGTTGAAGGCCAGCTCGTCGAAGCCGGAGTAGTCGCCGGCCACGGCGGTGATGCCCTCGGTGCTCTTGAGGGAGTTGAAGGGCGCCGGGTCGAGCCCGTCGGCGAAGTCGATCTCGCCCTTCTTGAGCGCCTGGAGCTGGGCGTCGGCGTTGTTGAAGACGCGGTAGACGACCTCGTCGATCTTGGGTGCGCCGCCCCAGTAGGACTTGTTGGCCGTCAGGCGCACGAACTGGCCGGTGCTGCGCTCGGCGAGCACGAACGGACCGGAGCCGACCGCGTTCTTCTCGTTGTCGAAGGTGGTGACCTCCTTGTCGTCGATGTCCTTCCAGATGTGCTCGGGCAGGATCGGCACGGCCAGCCGGAGCATGGTCGGGCTGGGCTCCTTGGTCGTCATCACCAGGGTGGTGTCGTCGGGGGCCTCGACGGTCTTGATGTTGGAGACGTAGTTGCCGTAGTTGGTCTGCTCGAAGGACCCCTTCATGATCCGGTTGAAGGTGTAGGCGGCGTCCTTGGCCGTGAGCGGCTGGCCGTCGGACCACTTCACCCCCTGGCGGATCTTGTAGGTCCAGGTGAGCTCGTCGGGCGAGACCTCCCAGGACTCGGCCAGCCCGGGCACCGGCGAGAAGTCCTTCTGGCTGTAGCCGACCAGCTGGTCGTACATCAGCGCCCAGACCTCGTAGGTCTCGGCCAGGATCCCGATGAATGGGTTGAGCGAGTCGACGTCGTTGACGATGCCGACGGTGAAGGTGAGCTTCCCGGCCGCCTGCTCCTGCGCGGTCACACCCGGTGCCGCGGTCAGCGCCAGCAGCGCCGCCAGCACCACCGTCACCGAGACCCTCCGGAACGGTTTCGTCCCTCGGGTCCGCCCGTTCCGACCTGCTTTGCTGGTTGCGCCCACGCCTGGCCCCCTTGCGGGAATCCCACCGCCCGACAACAACTGCTGACTGAACAGTCAGTAATTAATGAGTTGGGCTATTGTGCGATGCCACCCCGGCGCCGACAAGGCCCCCTGGGCCGGTTTGACTTGCTAGTAACGGTACGAGCCCTGAACCCGCACGGCGAGGCGGCGGGCGCACTCCTGGATCGACCCGGCGAACGACGGGTAGATCTGGAACGCCTGGGAGAGCTGGCTGGCCGTGAGCCGGTTGAAGCAGGCCTCGGAGATGGGGGCGATCAGGTCGGAGGCGTAGCTGGCCACCACCGCCCCGCCGGCGATCGTCCCCGACCCCGGCCGGGCCAGCAGCTTGACGAAGCCGTCGGTCCGGTTGCTCATCTTGGCCCGCGAGTTGGTGGCCAGCGGCAGGGTGTCGACCTCGACCTCGATGCCGGTCTCGGCCGCGCGCTGCTCCGACAGCCCGACGGTGGCGATCTGCGGGTCGGTGAAGATGGTGGCCGCCACCGCGTCCCAGCGCAGCGGGGTGACGGCCTGGCCGAGCAGGTGCCACATGGCGGTTCGGCCCTGCCCGGCCGCCACCGAGGCCAGCATCAACTTGGCGGTGACGTCGCCGGCGGCGTAGATGCTGGGCACGCTGGTCCGGCTGACCCCGTCGACGATCACGGCCCCGCGGTCGTTGGTCTGGACGCCGACCTCCTCGAGGCCGAGGCCGCTGGTCTGGGGCACCTGGCCGATGGTGAGCAGCACGTGGCTGCCCTCGACGGTGCGCCCGTCCTCCAGGTGGACGACCCCGCGGTCGCCGACCCGCTCGACCTTGGCCGCCCTGGCGTTCTTCACCGTCTGGAGGCCCCGGCGGTCGAACACGCCCTCGATGACCAGGGCGGCGTCCTCGTCCTGGGTCGGGAGGATCCGGTCGCGGCTGCAGACGAAGGTCACCCGTGCCCCGAAGCGCAGGAAGGCGGTGGCGTACTCGGCCCCGGTGGCCCCGGCGCCGACCACCACCAGGTGCTCGGGGACCTCCCGCAGCTTGTAGACGTCCTTGCTGGACAGGATGACCTCGCCGTCGGTCGGGGCGGTGTCCATGCGGCGAGGGTCGGACCCGGTCGCGACCAGGATGGCGTCCCCCTCCAGCCGCTCGGGACCGCCCGCTCCGCCAGGCGCGCCACCGTCGCCGGAGTGCCGGACCTCGACGGTGTGGGGGTCGACCACCCGCCCCCGGCCCAGCACCACCCGCACCCCGGCGGCCAGGACCCGCTTGCTGATGTCCTCGGACTGGGCCTGGGCCAGGTCGCGGACCCGGCGCAGGATCGTCGGCAGGTCGACCTCGTAGCGGGGCACCTCCAGGCCCGGCATGCCCTCGAAGTGCACCCCGAGGCTGGGCGCCGTCTCCAGGGTGTTGAACGCCTGGGCCGAGGTCAGCAGGGTCTTGGACGGCACGCAGTCCCACAGCACACAGTGCCCGCCCAGCCCCTCGTCGTTGACGATGGTGACCTCGGCCCCCAGGTCGGCCGCGACCAGAGCGGCCTCATAGCCACCCGGTCCCCCACCGACGATGATCACGCGCATAGGCCGATGGTACCCAGTTCGCCGAGCCAGGGTTCAGCGCCGAGGGGTGGCCTCGGTCCAGGTGGTACCGCCGTCGGTGGTGCGCAGCAGGGCGCCACGGTCGTCGCACTGGGGGGTCGGGGGCTGGCAGCCGGTCTCAAGGCCGCCGGCGCTGCGGGCGGTGACCGCCCAGCCGGTGCCGGGGCCGGCGAAGGCCAGGCCCCGCACGGCCGGATAGCGGCCCTCCAGCCCGGTGCTGGCCACCGCCCACCGCCCTCCGCCGTCCCGGCTGGTCAGGAGCTTCCTTGCTCCGTGCCCGACCACGGCGAGCAAGGTGCGCCGGTCGGCCGCCGCCTGTGGGAGCAGCCCGTACTGCTCGTCCTCGTCGGCCAGCGGCACGTAGCGGGGCGTCCAGGTCGCACCGCCGTCGGCGGTGACGAAGAAGCCCGCGGCCAGGGTGCG
>DATENJ010000424.1:0-2539 GCA_035275125.1 Actinomycetes bacterium
TGGTCGCGGATCGCCTGCACGGCGGCGCGCACACCCTTGTCCAGGCCGCGGCGCACGATCATCGGGTTGGCGCCGGCGGCGACGTTCTTGAGCCCCTCGCGCACGATCGCCTGGGCGAGCACGGTGGCGGTGGTGGTGCCGTCACCGGCGATCTCGTCGGTCTTCTTGGCGACCTGCTTGACGAGCTCGGCCCCGATCTTCTCCCACGGGTCCTCGAGCTCGATCTCGTTGGCGATGGACACGCCGTCGTTCGTGATCGTGGGCGCGCCCCACTTCTTCTCGAGAACGACGTTGCGGCCCTTGGGGCCCAGCGTCACCTTTACGGCGTCGGCGAGCTGGTTCATCCCCCGCTCGAGGGCACGCCGGGCGTCCTCCTCGAAGGCGATGATCTTGGGCATTGTGCGGCTACCTCCCCTGTTCGGATGGCTTGCCTGGGAACTTGTCTCCGGTCTGGCAATCCCGGATGTTAGCACTCAAGATAGTCGAGTGCTAAGCCAAGTGCTATCACGCCGCTCGGACCAAAGTCCAGCCTGAAGGGGAGCGCTCATGCGGATCGCTGTCGTCGTGTTCGAGGGGTTCGACGAGCTGGACGCCATCGGTCCGCTCGAGGTGCTGCGCAACGCCGCCAGCATGGGTGGCGACGGCCTCCAGGTGGACCTGGTCGCGCTGGACGGGGCGGCCGAGGTCACCGGGTCCCACGGCCTGCGAGTCCGGCCCGACGGCCCGCTCGACCCGGACCGGACCGACCTGCTGGTGGTGCCGGGCGGCGGCTGGAACGACCGCGCCCCCAAGGGCGCCAGGGCCGAGGCCGAGCGGGGCGAGCTGCCGGCGGCGATCGCCGCCGCCCACAAGGCCGGTGCCGTTGTCGCCACCGTCTGCACCGGGGCCATGCTGGCCACCGCGGCCGGCCTGACCAGGGGCCGGCCGGCCGTCACCCACCACGGCGCCATCGCGGACCTCCGGGCCGCCGGGGCCGAGGTCGTGGAGGCCAGGGTGGTCGACGACGGCGACCTGGTCACCGCCGGCGGGGTCACCTCGGGCATCGACATGGCCCTGTGGCTGGTCGAGCGCCACTTCGGGGCGGAACTGGCCGACGCCGTCGCGGCCGAGATCGAGCACTCCCGCCACGGCGAGGTCTGGCGGGCTACGCCCGGGCAGCCGCCCGGTCGCTGAAGGCCCTGCGTGACAGCTTCGGCCATGCCGGGACGATATCGGCGTAGCGTCGCGACGAGCCGTAGACCAGCAGGGCGAGCATCACCCCGTAGACCGGCAGGTGCCCGATCAGCTCGGTCCTGCCCAGGAAGAACAGGGTCGCGTTGAAGGGGATGCCGGCCACGATGACCGCCACCTGGGGCAGGCGGCCGGAGATCAGCAGCAGCCCGAAGAGCAGCTCGATCGCCCCGGCCATCCGGATGAAGGCGTCGGCGCTCAGGGGGATGCCGAGCTGGTCGAACAGGTCGAAGGCCGGGTAGTTGCCGATGAACTCCCGCGCCAGGGCCGGGTTGGCGAACTTCTCGCTGAAGGCCAGCACCACCAGGGCGAGCCCGGCGCAGACCCGCAGGGCGAAGATGGCGAGGGCTGCTGTCTCCCGCGGCGGGTCGACCGCCCCGTACCGGTCCCGGCCGGGCGGCAGCACGACCAGGAACAGCGCGATCCCGAGCAGGTCGATCGCCTCCAGCATGGCCACCGGCCCGGCCAGCAGCGCCGCCAGCGGTCCCAGCAGCAACGTCACCAGCCCGGCGGGCCGCAGCCACGCCCCGGTGATGAACCACACCCCGAGCAGCCCCTCGGCAAAGGCGATCGCCGCCCCGCCGGCAACGTGCTCCAGCGACAGGTTCGGGGCCAGATAGGCGTCCTGCACCGCCAGCGACAGCAGCGACACCCCGAGATGGACCCCCAGCAGCCGTGGGATCCACGGCGCCAGCCGCCCGACCGGCTCAAGGAACGGCAGCTCCGGCCGGGGCATCCGCCCCCCCACCACGTGCCAGACCAGCGCCACCACCGCCACCGCCGCGATCAGCGCCAGCGACGGCGCCCCCATGGCGAAGCCCCAGTCGGCGCCGAACGCCCCCGGGTCGTCGACGAACCACTTCTCGTGCGCCAGCGGCAGCGACAGCACGCCCCACCTCCTCGACTCAAGTGGTTGCAGAGAGGTTCACCACAATCGGTCCTCCGTAACCCCGAGCAGCCGTTCGAAGGTGCTGTCGCTCAGCGTCTCCAGAACTCCGGGTCTCCCCGCCGCCCAGGGTCGGTGGTGGCCCCTGGGGCCGCGAACGCCCGCAGCACGGCCAGCGCCCGTTCGCGCAGCCGCTCCAGCCCAGGCCCATCAGGGACCACCGGCGCCGCCAGCGAGGCGAGCTCGGCAACCAGGTCGCGCAGCGGCCGGACCTCTTCCTCGACCGCGGCCACCGAGCCGAGATCGGCCACCAGCGCCTCCAGCCCCACCCGAACCAGCCCCAGCCGCCGTCCCAGGTCCCCCACGACCCCGGCCCCGAGCAGGGTGGCGAGCTGGGCGGCGCGGTGGCGGTAGGGGGCGAGG
>DATENJ010000425.1:0-2757 GCA_035275125.1 Actinomycetes bacterium
GGGCCCGGTCCGGGTTGGGCAGGTCGCCCAGCGCGGCCAGCCCGCGGCTGGCCACCCCGACCGCCTCCTCCCACTTGGCCGCCCAGCCGAGCTGGTAGGACATCACGCCGCAGAGCAGCCCCAGCGCGTCGGTGCGCCCGAGGGCCTCGTACAGTCGCAGCGCCTCGTCCATGACCTTGAGCGCCTCGTCCCAGCGTCCCTGGCTGCGCAGGGCCATGGCCAGCCGCTCGACCAGCTCGGCCAGGGTGCCCCGGTCCTCATCCCTGACGCCCGGCTCGCGCTCGAGCAGCGACACGGCCTTGGCGAAATGGTCGGCCGCCTCGGCGAAGGCGGCCGTCTCCATCGCCCGGTCGCCGGCCATGCGCAGGTAGCGGACGAGCCGGCCGTCCTGCCCGCCCGCCCCGCCCCGGGCCAGGTGGTAGGCGAGGTCGGCGGCGTGCGCCTCGAGGTCGTCGGCGTGGATGCCCTCGAGGGCGTCGGCGATCGCGAGGTGGAGCCGGCGCCGGCGGATGGTCGAGGCGTTGGCCAGCAGGGTCTGGCGGATCAGCTCGTGGGTGAAGGTGTAGCTGGACGCCCCGCTCTTGGACGGCGTGATCAGCCGGGCCCGCTCGGCCTCGTCGAAGGCGTCGAGCAGGTCGCCGCCGGGCTCACCGGCCACCCGCTCGACCAGGTCGAGCTCGAACACCCGGCCCCGCACGGCGGCCGCGAGCAGCGCCCGCCGGGTGGCCTCGGACAGCCGGGCCAGCCGCTCCCCGACAACCATGCGGACACTGGAGGGGACCTCGAGGTCCTCGATGCGGAGGTCGCCCCGGAACCGGCCCTGGTCGTCGAAGAGCACGCCCGACTCGGCCAGGTGGAGGTAGATCTCCTCGGCGAAGAACGGGTTGCCCTCGCTCTGGGCGTAGATGCCGTGCACGAAGGCGGAGGGGGGCTGCTGCCCGGTCAGCCCGGCCACAAGGGTCGCGACGTCGGCCTCGGTCAACGGTCGCAGCGCGACCCGGGTCACCAGCCGCTCGCGGACCAGCTGGTTGAGGATCCGGGCCAGCGGCGAGGACGGCTCGACCTCGTTGTCCCGGAAGGTGCCGACGATCACGATCGGCATGTCGGGCAGGCTTGGGGCCAGGTACTCGAGCAGCAGCAGGGTCGACTCGTCGGCCCAGTGCAGGTCCTCGAAGACGAGCATCAGCGGGCGCTCGGTGGCGGCCCGCCCGATGAACTCCCGCATGCTGAGCCACAGGTAGCGACGGGCCTGCTCGGGTGGGAGGTCCAGCGGCGCCGGGATCTCGGGGACGACCAGCCGCAGGCCGGGGGCGATACGGGCGATCTCGGAGGCGGCCTCGCCGAGGGCGTGGCGCAGGGTGGCGGGGCTGCGCGGGGTCACCATGCCCTGCTCGATCATCTCGGTGAAGGGCAGGTACGGCGCCTGGCCCTCGTCCTTGGCGCTGTGACCGGTCAGGACCCGCAGCCCGTGGGCGTCCGCCTCGGCGTCGATCTCCTGCAACAGCCGGGTCTTGCCGACCCCGGCCTCACCCGAGACCAGCACGAACGAGCCGTGCCCGACCCGGGCGTCCTCGAACGCCCGGCGCAGGTCGGCCCGCTCCCGGTCGCGTCCGATGAACGGGGTCTGGACCGGCCCGATGGCGCCGCCGGCGGCGTCCCGTCCCCACTCCGCCTCGTACAGCCGCCAGCGGTCGGGGAACCCGCGGAGCCAGTAGAGCCCGCGGTCCACGAACGAGAACCCTCCCGTCGCCTTGACCGAGTCCCGCACCGCCGCGGTGACCAGGATCTGGCCCCCGGCCGCCTCCGACATGACCCGGGAGGCAGCGTTGACGGCCTGACCGTAGAGGGTGCCGTCGCGCTCGATGGCCGCTCCGTGGTGCAGCCCGATCCGGACCCGGATGCGGCGGTCGGGGTTGTCCCGCCCGTACTGCTGTAGGGCCTGCTGGATGGCGACGGCGCAGCTCAGTCCGTCCGCCGGCGTGGCGAAGATGGCCATGAACCCGTCGCCGAGGAAGGCCGCCTCCTCGCCGCCGTTCGCGCCGATGGCCCGCCGGACGATCCCCTCGTGGTCGTGCAGCATCTCGTCGGCGACCCGGTCACCGTGGCGCGCCCTGAGCTGGGTCGAGCCCTGCACGTCGGTGAACAGGATCGTGATCGGCCGGTCGCCCCGCGGGCTCGCCATCACCGCGGTCGGGGCGGCCCGGCCTTGACCCGATGTGGTTCGCGCATGGTCCCCCAGTGGTCGGTGCCTGAGCTGGATTCTCCCACTGTAGAGCCGGGGCCGGCTCAGGGGCGCTGGCGGTACAGGTCGGTCAGGAGGGCGACGGCCGCGTGAGTGGCCGGGTGGGGGTCGTGGCGACGCCAGATGAACAGCACGGGGACGGGGGCGGCGTCCCGGAGGGGCCGGAAGACGATGCCCTCGCGGCGGTACTGGGTGACGGTGCTCTCGGGGGTGATGCCGACGCAGCGGCCGGTGGCGATCACGGCCAGCCAGTCGTCGATGTCCTGGGTGTGCTCCACCGCCGGGCCCGGCCCGGCGGGCCACAGGTCGGTGGTGGTGGTCCCGGTGCGCCGGTCGATCAGCAGGGTCCGGTCGCGGACCTCGTCGAGGCGGATGGAACGGCGCTGGGCCCAGGGGTCGTCGGTGGCCATGGCGCAGTAGCGCCGTTCGTGGCCGACCACCGCGCTGGCGAAGCGGCGCTCGTCGGGCGGGGTGCGGACCACGGCGAGGTCGCACATGCCCTCGGCCAGGCCGCC
>DATENJ010000426.1:0-2334 GCA_035275125.1 Actinomycetes bacterium
CCGGTCGCGTCGGCCAGCAGCGCCAGCGCGATGGTCGCCGCCGACAGCACGCTCAGGAAGACCGTCGCCCGGCTCTGGGCCTCGTTCCAGAGCAGCGACCGTCCGGCGAGCAGGCTCCAGTGTTCGGTGGCAAGGATCGCGGTCCCGTCTGGCCCGAACGGGTGGTCGCTGGGTGGGCTGGGCGGTGGTGTCGCCGCTTCGGCCTGGGGTGCGGGTGCCCGCTCGGGCGCTGTGGCCTTTCCCGTGTCGCCGGTGGCATCCATCGCGGGCCTCCTCGAGCCGGTTGCGTCCTCGCTGTCGGGCAGGGGAGCGAGGAGCGCTGACCATGCCCGGGTCCTCTAGGCCGTCACCTGCTGAGCAAGAAGGTCAAGCGAGTCGCACCGTCATTCCGGTCGGGATGAACCAACGAAGGTCGACAAGCTCCCGCATACGATGGTGGCGACGAACGCGCCCGACCAGCGGTCCAGGGCTCATGTGCAGCATCGGGTGGCGTTGGTCGGATCGTCGGCGGGTACCGGCACGCCACCACTGCTTCGAGGTTGCTGGTGCGAAGAATCAGGGAGACAGCATGTCCGAAGCTGTGGTTGCCGCCAGCGCAGCCATTTCCATTGCCGTCCTCGGAGCGCTGCTGTCGTATGCCAGCACCCGCCGCCTCCAGCGTTCGAAGGCACGGCTGGACCGGCTCAACGCGCAACTGCAGGAGTTCTACGGTCCCCTCTACGCCATCTTTCAGGCCAACCACATCGCGCACCTCAAGTTCGTCAACACCCTGCGGCCCGGCAGCTCAACCCTGTTCGCCCCCGACGTCCCTCCCCTGAATGACGAAGAACTTCGCCTGTGGCGGCTGTGGGCGCAGAGCGCCCACCGGCACCGGTCCGGCCCGGCGTACGAGGTGATCATCAGCAAAGCGCACCTGTTGATCGAGGACGAGATGCCCCCGTGCCTGCTGCAGTTCTGCGCTCACAAGGCCGGGTACGACGTGCTGATCGAACGATGGAACCAGCGCGACTACAGCGAGCACCTCTCGGTGGTGCGGCACCCCGGTGATGAGCTCCACGATTATCTGCGGGAGTCCTTCACCAGGCTGAAGCGCGAACAGGCCCACGAACTCGAAGCGACTCAAGGAAGAACCGGCCAACCGCGAGACATCGGCTGGCCTCGCCGGCGAGCAATGCGGGAGCGCGTGGCAGGCCCTGGCGGTCAGGCTTGACGCTGCGTCCCATGCCGCGCGAAGCGGGTCATCTGGATCAGGCGATCCAGCGTTCGCGGGGCTCGCGGCGGGTGGTGGGGGAGAGAGGTCGAGCACAGGTGCCGGCTCAGAAGTCGCGTCGGCCAGCAAAGTGGGCGGCCGCTTCCGGTCGGGTCAGCTGATACAGCGCGATCCGGTGGCCGCCGGGGCCGCGGAACGAGCAGCACGGCCCATGAGGGATCTCCAGGATCTGCTGGGGCTGCCAACCGCTGGACCCCAGGTCGGCCAGGGCGGTGTCGAGGTCGGCGACCCGGTACACCAGGATGGGATGCTCTCCTTCGACGTGGTCGGCCAGGAGGAGGAGTGGTGGGCCCGGGGTGAGCTCGACGGCGGCGACTCTGGTGCCCATGCCCTCGATCGCGAAGGCCGGCCGGCCGCCCAGGACCTGGGTGAAGTAGGCGAGGTCAGCGGCCACATCTCGGCTTGGCATGTACACGAAGTCGAGCTGCTGGAACGGTGCTGCGGTGTGGTTGGCCATGGGGTGGTATAGCGCGTGCTCCGGTGGAGACGCACCCACACATGGCGGGATCCACGCGTTTAGGCCGATTTCCCGCTGGAGACGAACCTGCGAGCACAGCGTTCACCTCCTGTCGTCTCACAAGAAGGAGGGTGAGCAGTAATGGCCTCGACCGAGCAGCAGCAACGCTCACGGTCGATTCGTAAGGTCGTGGCGGCCAGCTTCATCGGCACCACCATCGAGTGGTACGACTTCTTCCTCTACGGCACGGCCGCCGCGCTCGTCTTCAACAAGCTCTTCTTCCCCGAAGCCGAACCCTCCTCGGGGACCCTGCTGGCCCTGGCCACGTACGGGGTCGGCTTCGCCGCCAGGCCGCTGGGCGGGATCGTCTTCGGCCACTTCGGGGACCGCATCGGCCGCAAGGCCATGCTGGTCCTGTCGCTGCTGATCATGGGGGTGGCCACCTTCCTCATCGGGGCCATGCCCACCTACGCCCAGATCGGCATCTGGGCGCCGGTCATCCTGGTGCTGTTGCGCATCGCCCAGGGGATCGGGGTCGGGGGCGAGTGGGGCGGCGCGGTCCTGATGTCGGTCGAGCACGCCCCCAAGGGCAGGCGCGGCTTCTTCG
>DATENJ010000427.1:0-2803 GCA_035275125.1 Actinomycetes bacterium
GCCGTGCTGGCCCTGGTCTTCGTGCTTCTCGGCCGGACGCTCGACGACGTGACCTGGTACAGCTCGGCCGTGCTGCTGGCCCTCCTGGCCGTGGTCTGGGGACTCACCTCGCTCCTGCTCGGCAAGGACGACCCCTCCAGCTGACCACGGCGCCCAGCGAGCTCCGCCGCTAGAATGTGCGCGCGTTCACGATCCCACGGACGGAGCGACCGATGGCCTCCAGCACCGTCTTCCTCGACCTCCTCGGCCCCCAGCGGGCGTCCGAGAAGGGCACCACCTGCCCGGGCGACCTGCCCCCGGCGTCCGACCCCGAGCTGGTCGAGCGGGCCAGGGCGGCCAGGGCCGCCCTCGGCGACCGGGCGTTCGTGCTCGGCCACCACTACCAGCGCGACGAGGTCATCCAGTTCGCCGACGCCCGCGGCGACTCCTTCCGGCTGGCCCAGCAGGCCGCGGCCCGGCCCGAGGCCGAGTTCGTGGTGTTCTGCGGGGTCCACTTCATGGCCGAGTCGGCCGACATCCTGACCGGCGAGCACCAGCAGGTGATCCTGCCCGACCTGGCCGCCGGCTGCTCCATGGCCGACATGGCGACCTGGGCGCAGGTCGACGAGGCCTGGGAGATCCTCCAGGAGTGGATGCCCGGCGGGACCGTGCCCCTGACCTACATGAACTCCTCGGCCGCGATCAAGGCCTTCACCGGCCGCGAGGGCGGCGCCATCTGCACCTCCTCGAACGCGGCCACGGCGATGGCCTGGGCGTTCGAGCGGGCCGAGCGGGTCCTGTTCCTGCCCGACCAGCACCTGGGCCGCAACACCGCCCTGGCCATGGGCCTGGACGCGGCCGACTGCGTGGTCTGGGACCCGCACCGCGTCGACGGCGGCCTCGACCCGGACCGGGCCAGGGCGGCCAAGGTGGTGCTGTGGCGCGGGCACTGCTCGGTCCACCACCGCTTCCTTCCCGAGCACGTCGACCGGGTGCGCGAGCGCATCCCCGGGGTGCGCGTGCTGGTCCATCCCGAGTGCCGCCACGAAGTGGTCGCCAAGGCCGACGAGGTCGGCTCGACCGAGCGGATCATCAAGGTGGTGGCGGCGTCGCCGCCGGGGTCGAGCTGGGCCATCGGCACCGAGCTGAACCTGGTCCACCGGCTGGCCACCGAGCACCCCGACAAGACGATCGCCTTCCTGGACCGGACGGTGTGCTTCTGCTCGACCATGAACCGCATCGACCTCCCCCACCTGACCTGGGCCATGGAGGAGCTGGTGGCCGGCCGCGTCCCCAACCGGGTCGCCGTCGACGAGGCGACCAGGGCCGAAGCCCTGGTCGCCCTTGAGCGGATGCTCGCCCTGCCCGGTTAGGCGGCGACCATGCCGTTCGGGTCGAGGATGTACTTCTTGGCCGCGCCCTTGTCGAAGTCCTGGTAACCCTGGGGCGCCTCGTCGAGCGAGATCACGGTCGCGTTGACGTTCTTCGCGATCTGCACCTTGTCGTGCAGGATGGCCATCATCAGCTGCCGGTTGTACTTCATCACCGGGCACTGACCGGTCTGCAACGCGTGCGATTTGGCCCAGCCGAGCCCGATCCGGATCGACAGCGACCCGACCTTGGCCGGCTCGTCGACCGCGCCCGGGTCGCCGGTGACGTACAGCCCGGGGATGCCGAGCTTCCCGGCCGCCCGAGTGATGTCCATGACCGAGTTCAGCACGGTCGCCGGCGCCTCGCCCTGGGAGCCCTCCTGGCCGTGGCCGCGGGCCTCGAAGCCGACGCAGTCGACAGCCGCGTCGACCTCGCCGGAACCGCCCAGGATCTGCTGGAGGGCGCCGCGGAGGTCGTCGGTCTGGGACAGGTCGATGGTCTCGCAGCCGAAGCTGGCCGCCTGGCGCAGCCGCTCGGCGTTCATGTCGCCGACGATGACCACGGCCGCGCCGAGCAGGTGGGCCGAGGTGGCGCAGGCCAGCCCGACCGGGCCGGCGCCGGCGATGTAGACGGTCGAGCCGGTGGTCACCCCGGCGGTCCAGGCGCCGTGGTAGCCGGTCGGGAAGATGTCCGACAGCATGGCCAGGTCCTGGATCTTCTCCATGGCCTGGTCCTTGTCGGGGAACTTGAGCAGGTTGAAGTCGGCGTAGGGGATGGTCACGTACTTGGCCTGGCCGCCCAGCCAGCCGCCCATGTCGACGTACCCGTAGGCGGCGCCGGCCCGGGCCGGGTTGACGTTCTCGCAGACGCCGGTGTTGCGCTCCTTGCAGTTACGGCAGCGCCCGCAGGCGATGTTGAACGGGACGCTGACCAGGTCGCCCTGCTTGATGTACTCGACGTCGCGGCCGACCTCGGCGACCTCGCCGGTAATCTCGTGGCCGAGAGTCTGGCCTTCCGGGGCGGTGGTCCGCCCACGGACCATGTGCTGGTCGGAGCCGCAGATGTTGGTGGCGACGACCTTCAGGATCACGCCGTGCTGCAGCTGACGGTTGCTTTGCTCGGGGAGCTCCAGTTTGGGGTCGTCGAGGTTCTGCACCTCGACACTGCCGGGTCCGGTGTAGACAACACCGCGGTTTTCGCCGGCCAAGGGGATCATCCCTCCTCTTCGAGAGGTCGTCCGGTCCTTTGGCCCCTACCCGGCTACGTGGAACCGGACACTAAGGCAAGCAGGGACGAGACGGGCGAATCCCAGCCGGCGGTCGTCGCGGTGGCGGCCGCCACCAGCAGGACCAGGATCTCCCCGAGCTGCTGGACGGCGCCGAGCACGTCGCCGCTGACGCCGCCGATGCGCCGCACGGCCAGCCGCCCCAGCGCGAACGCGGCCAGCCCGGCG
>DATENJ010000428.1:0-3587 GCA_035275125.1 Actinomycetes bacterium
CCGGGCCCGACGGCCAGCCCGGGCTGCTGTTCATCAAGGTGCCCGAGCCCAAGACGGTCAAGAACCGGGTCCACCTCGACCTGGTGCCGACCGACAGGACCCGGGACGAGGAGGTGGAGCGGCTGCTGGGGATCGGGGCGACCCTGGTCGCCGACCACCGGCGCTCGGACGGGTCGGGTTGGGTGGTGCTGGCCGACCCGGAGGGCAACGAGCTCTGCATCGAGCGCAGCGCCGCCGAGCGGGCCGCCACCGGGTAGGCCTCACCGGGGCCGACAGGCTCCCAGGCCGTCAGGCCGGCGGGTCGACCTTGGCCAGGAAGTCCAGCACGACCCGGTTGAACTCCACCGGCTGCTCCATGTTGGGCAGGTGGGCGGTGCCGGGGAGCAGGGCCCGCTCGGCCCCGGGGATCCCGGTGGCCAGGGCGCCGGCCATGGCGTGGATGTCGGGGCGGTCGTGCTCGCCGACCACGACCAGGGCCGGGGCGGCGACCTCGCCGAGGCGGTCCGCGGCCGGTGGGTCGAGCTCCTCCAGGTCGGCCGGGCCGTGCTCGTAGGCCACCAGCAACATGTCCCGAACCCGCCGGCGGACCTCGGGGTCGACCGCTGACGGGTCCCGGCCCATGCCGACGACCCA
The DNA here is from genome assembly GCA_035275125.1 of Actinomycetes bacterium. Taxonomy (GTDB): domain Bacteria; phylum Actinomycetota; class CALGFH01; order CALGFH01; family CALGFH01; genus CALGFH01. The sequence continues at coordinate 634 of DATENJ010000428.1, forward strand.
GGTGTCGACCTCCAGCCGGGCCGCCTCCTGGTGGTCGCCGCGCTCCAGCGCCCCCTCGGTCTGGTCCCACAGCTCGAGCAGGGCGGGCTCCTCGAACCGGTGCCCGGCCAGCCCCGACCCGACCAGGACCAGGGTCCGGACCCGCTCGGGGGCGGCCAGGGCGAGGTCGACCGCGGCCCGGCCCCCGAGCGAGGCGCCGGCGACCACCGCCCGCTCCACGCCCAGGTGGTCGAGCAGGTCGCGCAGGGTCGCCCACAGGGCGACAGGCCCGGCGGGCGTCGGGGTTTCCCCGAACCCGGGCAGGTCGGGCCGGATCACCGTCCAGCCGGCGTCGGCGAACGGCCCCATCTGCTCGTCCCACATCCGCCGGTCGGTGATGCCGGCATGCACCAGCAGCAGCGCCGGCCCCCACCCGGCCGCCCTCGGCGGCCCCGCCCCGGCGACCTCGTGGGCCAGCACCTCGGTCATCTGGCCGCGGGGGCGCTGGTGGTGGCCGCGCCGGTCTCGCTCAGGTTGCGGATCTCGCGCAGGGCGACCGAGATCATGGCGATGTCGAGGGTGTCCGCCTCCTTGAGGTCGGACAGGATGGAGTTGGTCCGCTCGACCGCGGAGCCGTTCTCCTCCATCCAGGTGTCGATCAGCGTCTCGGCGTCGTCCTCGGGACTGTCCTCGGTGCCGTCCTCGGTGTCCCGCTTGAGCACCTCGATGGTCAGCTCCCGCTGCTCGGAGTAGAGGTCGTCGCGCAGCGCCCCCTGGGCAAGGGTCTGCCAGTGGGTCTCGGCCGGCAGCTGGGCGATCTGGTCGCGCAACCAGTGCAGGTCCAGCTTGTAGCCGAGGGCGAAGTAGACGGCCGCCACCGTCTCGACCGTCTCGCCGCAGGCGGTGGCCACCTCGATCACGTTCAGGCCCGAGAACAGCGCGTCCAGGCTGGCCACCCTCCTCGCCAGCTCGGGCGGGACGCCGGCGGCGGTGAACCGCTCGGCCATCTGGTCCAGCGACTCGGAGTCGGCCGGGGCCAGCAGCTTGGGCAGCTCCTGGGCCAGCGACGCGATCCCGGGGGCGAAATGGGAGACGGTGGCGGCGATGTCCATCGGCTGGCGCCGGTTGCGCAGGAACCACAGGGCCGACCGCTCGATCATCTTGCGCCCCTCGGCCTGGAGCTCGAGCTGCACGTCGGCCGGGACGACGGTGTCCAGGGCGGCCAGGTCCTTCCAGAGCCGGCGGATGTCGAACACCTCGCGGGCCACCGTGTAGGCCCTGGCGACGTCCGGCGGCCGGGCCCCGGTCTCGTCCTGGAGCCGGTTGGCGAAGGTGCTCCCGGCCCGGTTGACCATGCTGTTGGTGACGTAGGTGGCGATGATGTCGCGGCGCAGCGGGTGCCGGCGCAGCTGCTTGCGGAACTTGTCCCGCAGCTTGGGCGGCATGTAGCGCTCGAGGTCGTCCGCCAGGTACTCGTCCTCGGGCACGTCCGAGGCGACCAGCTCCTCCTGGAGGACGATCTTGGCGTAGGCCAGCAGCACGGCCAGCTCGGGCCGGGTGAGGCCCCGGTCGGTGGCCCGGCGCTCGGCCAGCTCCTCGTTGTTGGGCAGGAACTCGAGCCGCCGGTCCAGCCGGTTGGCCCGCTCGAGGTGCCGCATCAGCCGGGCGTGCTCGTCCAGCAGCTGCGGCGCCTGGGCCTCGGTGACGCTGATCGCCTGCACCTGTCGGTAGTTGTCCTGCAGGACCGAGCCGGCGACGTCGTCGGTCATGTCGGCCAGCAGCTTGTCGCGCTGCTTGCGGGTCATGTCGCCGTCGCTGACCACCTGGTTGAGCAGGATCTTGATGTTGACCTCGTGGTCGGAGCAGTCGACCCCGCCCGAGTTGTCGATGAAGTCGGTGTTGATCCGGCCGCCGTGCAGGGCGTACTCGATCCGCCCGAGCTGGGTGAGGCCGAGGTTGCCGCCCTCGCCGACGACCTTGGCCTGCAGCTCGCCCCCGTTCACGCGGACGGCGTCGTTGGCCCGGTCGCCGACGTCGGCGTGGCTCTCGCGGGCCGCCTTCACATAGGTGCCGATGCCGCCGTTCCACAGCAGGTCGACCGGGGCCCTGAGGATGGCGCTGATCAGCTCGTTGGGGGTGAGCGCCTCGGCCTGGACGTCCAGGGCCCGGCGGACCTGCTCCGACAGCGGGATCGACTTGGCCGAGCGCGGCCAGACCCCGCCGCCCTCGGAGATCTTGGCCGTGTCGTAGTCGGACCAGGAGGAGCGGGGGAGCGCGAACAGCCGCTCCCGCTCGGCGAAGCTGACCTCCGGGTCGGGGTCGGGGTCCAGGAGCACGTGCAGGTGGTTGAACGCCCCGACCAGCCTGATGTGGCGGCTGAGCAGCATGCCGTTGCCGAACACGTCGCCGGACATGTCGCCGATGCCGACAACGGTGAAGTCGGTCGACTGGGTGTCGACACCGGTCTCGCGGAACAGCTGCTTGACCGACTCCCAGGCGCCCCGGGCGGTGATCCCCATCTTCTTGTGGTCGTAGCCGGCCGACCCGCCGGAGGCGAAGGCGTCGTCCAGCCAGAAGCCGTACTCCTGGGCGATCGAGTTGGCCAGGTCGGAGAAGGTGGCCGTGCCCTTGTCGGCCGCCACCACCAGGTACGGGTCGTCGTCGTCGTAGCGGACCACGTCGGCCGGCGCGACGACCTTGCCGTCGACCCGGTTGTCGGTGATGTCGAGCAGCCCCCGCATCATGGTCGAGTAGCAGGCGACCACCTCGTCCATCAGGGCCTCGCGGCCCCCCTCGGCCGGTGGCTGCTTGACCACGAAGCCGCCCTTGGCCCCCACCGGCACGATCACCGCGTTCTTGACCACCTGTGCCTTCATCAGGCCGAGGATCTCGGTGCGGAAGTCCTCGCGGCGGTCCGACCAGCGGATGCCTCCGCGCGCGACGTATCCCGCCCGCAGGTGCACCCCTTAGATCGG
>DATENJ010000429.1:0-3260 GCA_035275125.1 Actinomycetes bacterium
GGCTCGGCCCCGACGGCTGCGCCCGCCTCCTTGCGCTGCTCGACCAGCCGGTCCGCCTGGTCGTGTCGGGCGGCGGCATCCCGTTCCCCAACCCGGTCGGCCTCCCGGCACCGTCGGCCTGACGGAATGCGCCGCCCCCCGACGGCTGTTGGCGTCGATGACGTCATCACCGCATCCCGCTGGAGCGCCGCCCATGGCTGACGAGTGCACCCACCTGGACCAGATCCGGATCACGAGCTCGAACCAGCAAGGATGCCAGGATTGCCTGGCCATCGGGGGGACCTGGGTGCACCTGCGGCTGTGTGTGGAGTGCGGGAAGGTGGGCTGCTGCGACAACTCGCCCAACCGGCACGCCACCAGGCACAACCAGGCCACCGGGCACCCGATCATCCGGAGCTACGAGCCGGGTGAGGACTGGTGGTGGTGCTACGCGGACGAGCTCACCTTCGAGCTCGAGGGAGCCGAGCCGGCGCGAGCCGGCGGGTGAGGGAGGGTCAGCGCTGGACCCTGCTGGTGGTCTGCCTGGCCACCGGGGTGCTGCTGCTGAACGTGTCCGCGCCCAGTGTGACCCTGCCGGAGGTGGGACGGGACCTCGGGGCGGACCTGAGCGTGCTCCAGTGGGTGGTCAGCGGCTACTCGCTGGCCCTGGCGGCGACCCTGCTGACCGCCGGCACCCTGGCCGACCTGGTGGGTCGGCGCCGCATGTTCCTTGGCGGGCTGGCCGGGTTCGCGGCCGCGTCGCTGCTGTGCGCCCTGGCACCCTCGGCGCTGGTCCTGATCGCCGGGCGGGCCGTCCAGGGGCTGGCCGGGGCGGTGCTGCTGTCCTCATCGCTCGCTCTGCTGGCCCAGGACTTCACCGGGACGTCGCGGGCCGGGGCTCTCGGCATCTGGGGAGCGACGGTCGCGGCCGCCTTCGCCGTCGGCCCGCTGGAGGGCGGCCTGCTCACCGAGACGTTCGGCTGGCGGGCCATGTTCGTGCTCGACGCCGCCGTCGCCCTGGCCTGCCTGCCGGTGGCCACCCGGCGCCTGCGCGAGTCCCGTGACCCCGAGGCCGACGGGGTCGACTGGTGGGGCACGGTCACCCTGAGCACCGGGCTGTTCCTCGGCGTGTTCGCCCTCACCCGCGGCGACGTCGCCGGGTGGGGGAGCGGGATCATCGTCGCCAGCGCGGCCGGGGCGGCGCTGCTGCTGGCCGCCTTCGTGGTGGTCGAGCTGCGCGAGCGCGAGCCCATGCTCGACCTCGGCCTGTTCGCCATCCCCACCTTCACCGGGGCGTCGATGGTGGTGATGGTGATGGCCGCCACCACCTTCGGCCCGTTCCTGTACCTGACCCTGTTCCTGCTTGACGGGGCGGGGACCTCCCCGACCGCGGTCGGGCTCCAGCTGCTGCCCCTGTCCGGGGCGGCGCTGGTCGTGTCGGTGCTCGGCGGCCGCTTCGCCGACGTCCTGCCGGTGCGGGCCACCCTGCCGGCCGGGCAGCTGCTGTCCGCGGCCGGGCTGCTGGCCCTGCGGGGCCTTGCGGCGTCGTCGCCCTGGACGGTCATGCTGCCCGGCCTGCTCGTCCTCGGGGTCGGGATCGGGCTGGCCAACCCGGCCGTGACCTACGCCGCCCTCGGCGTGGTCCCGGCCACCCACAGCGGCATGGCCGCCGGGGTCAACAACACCTTCCGCCAGGTCGGCATCGCCATCGGCATCGCCGTCCTCGGCACCCTGCTCCCGGCCCGGATCGACGGCGACCCGGCCGCCTTCGCGTCAGCCCTCGACCAGATCCTCCTGGTCAGCGCCGGGGTCGCCGTCACCGGGGCCGCGCTGGCCGTGACCCTGGTCCGCCAGCGCGACTTCGTCAAGGACCCGGTGCCCGCCGGCTCCTAGCCCGTCAGGGTAGACTCCCGGCGGCTCCAGCTTGCTGCCCCCCGAAATCCGCGGGCCGGACCGGGACGGACCGGCTAAGCTGAAGCGTTCCGGACCCGACGGACAACGAGGAGCAGAACCCGTGAGCCTGCTGGCCATCGCCTGGACGATCGTCGCCTTCCTGGTCGGCGCCCTGGTCGTCGTGCTGTGTGTCGTCATGGCCAACCTGTTCCGGGTCCTGACCTCGACCAAGGACCTGATCGACGGCGTGACCACCCAGACGGTGCCGCTGCTGGGCGAGGTCAACACCACCGTGGCCCTGGTCAACCAGGAGCTCGTGCGGGTCGACGGCATCCTGTCCACCGCCGAGGGGGTCACCGCCTCGGTCGGCGGCCTGGTCAACACCGTCTCGGCCACCATCTCCAGCCCGCTGGTCAAGCTGAGCGCGTTCGCCTACGGGCTCCGCAGGGCGGCCGGCGCCGCCTCCTCCGACGACCAGCCGGCGGGACAGGGCCGCCGTTCCCGGAGGCGGCGATGAGGCGATGAAGCGGATCTTCTGGGGCCTTGTCGGGCTCGGCATGGGCGCGGCCATCGGCGTTGGCGTGATGCGGTGGGCGTCGCGGACCGCTGACCGGCTGGCCCCCCAGTCGCTGGCCTCCGACCTGGTCCAGACGGCCGCCGACTGGCGTGAGCGCCTGTCCGGGGCGCTGGAGCAGGGCCAGGCGGCCATGGCCGAGCGGGAGGCGGAGCTGCGAGCTCAGCTCGCCGAGCCGGGGAGCGGGGCCCGTTAGCGCCCTGGCCCGGTTCGGCGGGATGACGACAAGCTCCCGACCCACGAACGCGAGGTCCACACGATGAACTCCACAGAGATCCGGCGACGCTTCACCGGCTTCTTCGTCGAACGGAACCACCGGCTGGTCCCCTCCAGCCCGCTGATCCCCAACGACCCGACCCTGCTGCTGGCCAACGCGGGCATGAACCAGTTCAAGCCCTACTTCCTCGGCGAGGTCGAGCCCGACTTCCGCCGGGCGACCAGCGTGCAGAAGTGCACCCGCACCTCCGACATCGAGATCGTCGGCGACCGCAGCCACTGCACCTTCTTCGAGATGCTGGGCAACTTCTCCTTCGGCGACTACTTCAAGCAGGGCGCCATCGCCTACGCCTGGGAGCTGGTGACCGAGCGGTTCGGGCTGGAGCCGGACCGGCTGTGGATCACCGTCTACCTGGACGACGACGAGGCCGACGGCCACTGGCGCGACATCGGCGTGCCCGCCGAGCGCATCCAGCGCCTGGGCATGGAGGACAACTACTGGTCGATGGGCGTGGCCGGCCCCTGCGGCCCCTGCTCGGAGATCTACTACGACCGCGGCCCCGGTTTCGGTCCCGACGGCGGCCCGGCCAGCGGGTCC
>DATENJ010000430.1:0-4737 GCA_035275125.1 Actinomycetes bacterium
CGACGGCCAGGGCGACGGGAGCGCGTCTGCCGGCGCCCCGCTCGGCGTCGGCGCGCTGGCGCCCGACACGACCGCCGCCGAGACCGCCATCAACAGCCTCGGCCCGCCGGCCCGGCAGCTGCGGGTCCTGAAGCGGCACGCGCGGGCGCGCTGGGCCACCAAGCTGGCCGGCGCGGTCCGGTCGTCGGCCATCGCCGGCACCACCCAGGTCCAGGTCAGCCTGGCCGACGACGACCCGGCGCTCGCCGAGGCGGCCCTCCAGGCGTACCTCGACGCCTATGTGACCCGGCGCAACGGCGTCTACGACCGGCAGGTCCGGGAGATCCTCAACAAGCTGAACAGCGACGCCACGGTCCTCCGCAACGAGGTGCTGCGCTGGTCGCGCCAGGCCGACAGCGAACGCGGCGGGTCGGGACCGAGCGTGGTCACCAATACACGGCTGGAGCTGGCCAAGGAGCGGTACGCGGCCAAGACCGCTCAGATCGACGCCGTCAGCGAGGCGGCCGCGCTGAACCTCACCCCGACCCGGGTGCTCGACAAGGCGACGGCGGTGCCGAGCGACAACGCCGGCAACGCCGGGGTCTCGCTCGCCCTTGGGCTGCTGCTCGGCATCATGGGCGGCGTCGGCCTTGCCTTCCTGTCCGAGGCGACCTGGCCCAAGATCGTCACGCCGGGCGACGCGCACGCGGCCACCGGCCTCAGCGTGCTGGCGTCGGTTCCCCGCCTCCCCCGTGGGCTCAAGGACTCGCCGATCGTCGTGGCCGACCGGCCGTTCAGCGACGCGGCCGAGGGCTACCGCCGGGTCGGCACCGCCCTCGAGCGCCAGGGGCTCGGCAGCGACATCCGGGTGCTGGCGGTCGTCTCCGGCGACCCCGGCGACGGCAAGTCGCTCCTCGCCGCCAACCTGGCCCATTCGCTGGCCCGCCAGGGCCGCGCGGTGATCCTGGTCTCGAGCGACCTGCGGCAGCCGCAGGTCGAGCGGCTGCTGGGGCTCCAGCAGCTGCCCGGTCTGGCCGAGGCGCTGCACGACGACTCGGCCTTCTCCGCGATTGGCCTGCTGGTGTCGATCAACGACCACCTGCTGGTCCTGCCGGCCGGCATGCCGGCCAAGCATCCCGGGGAGCTGCTGGCCTCCAAGCGGCTGGTCGAGACGATCCAGATCCTGCGGGAGATCGGCATCGTCATCCTGGACACGCCACCGGCCCGGCTGTCGGCCGACGCGATGACGCTGTCGGGCGTCGCCGACGCGACCCTGCTGGTCGCCAGGTCGGGCGTGACCCGGATGCGCTCGCTGCTCGAAGCCTCCGTCGGCCTGCGCAACGACCGTGTCCGCCAGCTCGGCGTGGCGCTGGTCGGGACGAGCAACCCGCTGTTCCGGCGCCGCATCGGCTACTACCGCGAGCAGCCCGAGGCCGAGCCGGAGGAGTTCGAGGAGCTGGAGCCGGCGACCGACGAGACGCCGACGCCGAGGCCGCTCAGCCCGAAGCCCCTGCCGGCGCCACCCTCGGACGACAGCGAGGACGAGCACGGCTACGAGGTGACCGAGCTGAAGGCGGGGCGCAACCGGAGAGCGGCAGAGTAGGCCCGCCGTGAGCCTGACGGTGCTGGCGGTGACAATCGCCCTGCTGCCGCTGCTCCGGCCGGCCGGCCCCGGCAACACCGCCCCGGTCGACCTGCTCATCGGGCTGTTCCTGTTCGTGGCCGCCCTCGGGCTGGCACGACGGCGGCGGCCGCTGCACATCCCGGCGGGGACCGCCATCCTGCTGATCCTGCTTGGCAGCACCCTGGCCCTGATCGCGAGCCTCGACGTCGCCACCGGCCTGCTGACCCTGGTCGTCGACCTCTACCTGTTCGCGCTGTTCATCGCCGTGGCCAACGAGCTCGACCGCCGGCGGGCCCTCGGCGTGGCCCTGACCGTCTGGGTCGTCTCGGCCCTCGGCTGGGCGGTCATCCTCATCGGCAGCAACCAGGGCTGGCTGCCGGTCGGGCTCCAGGAGCTGGTGGGCATCACCGGCGACTCCTCCGAACGGGCCGCGGCCGCGACCGGCAACCCCAACATGGCGGCCAGCTACATCCTCACCTCCTGCTTCCTGGCCATGGCGGCACCCTGGCCCCGCCGGCGGGCCGCCCGGCTGGTGGTGCTCGGGGTGCTGGTGTTCGCCATGTACGTCACCGGCTCCAACGGCGCCATGAGCGCCTTCCTGGCCGGGCTGGCCGTGCTCGGCCTCGGCGCCTACCTGCGTGGTGCACGGACCCGCGAGCAGATCCTGGCCCTGGTCGGCTCGGCGATCCTGGTGACCGGGGTCCTGCTCGTGGTGGCGGTCTCGCTGGTCGGGGTCCCCTCGATCGGCCGGACCAGCATCGACACGTTCGCACAGGGCGAGCAGCAGGGTGCCCTGGCCAACAGCCTCGGCCGCCTTGACCGTGGGGTCGACGACCGCCTGCAGATCTGGAGCTCCGGCTGGCGTAGCGCCGGTCCAAGGCTGGCCATCGGCGTCGGGCCCGGCGAGGCGATCAACTACGCGGTCAACCTCAGCGGGCTGCACATCAGCCTCCACAACGACATGCTCGCCTACGTGGTCGAGCGCGGCGTGCTCGGTCTGGTGGGCTTCCTGCTGTTCCACGCCGTCCTGCTCCGATGGGGCGGCCGGTTACTGGTCACGCAAGGGCGCGCGACCGAGACCTACCGCGCCCTTGGCCCGGCGGTTGCGGCCAACCTGGTCTTCAGCATGAGCCACGAGACGCTGCACTTCCGCCACATCTTCATGTTGTACGCGATGGTGGCGGCGGCCTACGTGGTGGTGACGAGGCCGAAGCCGGCAGCGGCCGAGCCGCCGGAACCGGTGCTCGAGTCGGCCGCCGCCTCCTCCTGAGGAGCCAGGTCAGGCCCGGCGGAGCTGGCGCCCGCCGAAGGTGTGCCGGACCAGGTCGGCGGTGTCCAGGCCGGCGTAGACGAACTCGGCGGCCAGCCGCACCGGGCGGCTGGCCACCCACACCGGGATCATGGCCACACAGCGCCACCGGGCCGTCGCCGGCAGGGGCGCCCGCCGCACGGCCCGGTAGGACTCCAGCGCCTGCCACAGGAGCGGCAGCGGGACCCGGTTGGCCCGGGCCGGGTCGAAGGTGGCCAGCCTGGGCCCGGCCCGGTGGCCGTGGACCCGCATCGACCGGTGGGGATGCTCGCGGTGCAACAGCAGCGCGTCGTCGAGCACGCGGAGGCGACCGCGGAGCGCGAGCTCGGCCAGCAGCACCTTGTCGACGGCGAGGCACGGCTTGGTCAGGTCGACCTCGCGCACCACGGCCGTTCGCATCACCCCGAAGAAGGGATGGGCGTGGCGGTCGCGGAGGATGTCGTGGAACCGCTCCCCGACGTCCGGCGAGTCGGTCCGCAAGGTCCACTGGTAGCCCCGGACGGGGTCGCCGTGCTCGTCGATGTCGATGGTGGACGGAGCGCACAGCACGATCCCCGGGTCGGCGTCCAGCTCCTCCATGCAGCGGCTGAGGAACTCCGGCGCGCAGATGTCGTCGTGTGCCATCCACTTGAACCGGGGCGCGCGGGCCAGCTCGAGCACGTTGCGGAAGTTCCAGAGCAGTCCCCGGTTGACCTCGCTGCGGATGTACCTGACACGTGGGTCGCGCTCGGCGTAGCCACGGGCGATCCGCTCGGTCGCGTCGGTCGAGCCGTTGTCGGAGATGATCAGCTCGAAGTCCCCGAAGCTCTGCGACAGCAGCGAGTCGACCGCCTCGGGCAGGTACCGGGCGCCGTTGTAGACCGGAAGCCCGATGCTCACGGCCGCCACCCGCTCGTCCATGCCACCCCCTCACAAAAGATCCCCGGTAGTCTACGGCGGCCCGGACGGGGGGCCATCGGGCGGCTCCCGTATCTTCGCCTACGACTGTTGCTACGCCACGGCGGATCCCGCCGGGTGATGCGACGATGGTCTCCATGAAGCACGCCCGGATGCTGGCGCTCGTAGCCGTGCTGGTCGTGGCCGCGGCCGCCCTGCTGATCAGGGTCACCTGGCCGGCGCCGGAGCGGGCCGGTGAGGCGTCGCCGGCCACCCTTGACGCCGCCGGCCCGGTCGCCAGCCCGGAGTGTGACGCGGCCGGTCGCGAGCGGGTGACCAGCTACAAGGGGCGGTGGACGAGCCGCATCAACGACCCCGAGCCGCCGTCCGACCGCACCTACGACCTTCGGGCGCTGCGGCATGTCGGCTACGGGTCCAGTACCCGGTACGCCATCACCCTGGCCAACCCGGGCAGCGGCTGGACGGCCGCCCGCCAGTGCGTGCTCGGCGGCACGGTGCTGTCCAGCGTCGATCCCGACCGCACCTGGGAGGACCTGGAGCGCAACTACAACGGCGACGCGCTGGACGTCGGGGTCTCCTCCGACTGGGCCGTGGTGGACGGGCTGCGGGTGGACAACGTGTTCGACGCGATCGCGGTCCAGGGCCCGGCCGAGGCGGAGCTGATCGTCCGCAACGTCGAGCTGACCAACATCCGCGACGACTGCGTCGAGAACGACCACAACCCCAAGTCGCTGACGATCCAGAGCTCCCTGCTGGACGGATGCTTCACCGGGATCAGCGAGCGGCCCGACGAGCGGCAGCGCCCGCAGCCACGGGCGGCGGCCGGGGCGGTCACCACCCTTGACGGCGTGCTCCTGCATGTGAAGGCCCAGTCCTTCGGGACGGCCTGCCGCCACCCGGCCGCCTGCGCCGACGGCAAGGCCGCGAA
>DATENJ010000431.1:0-2517 GCA_035275125.1 Actinomycetes bacterium
GGCCGGGCCGAGCCGGGTGGCCATCACCCCGGCGCCGAGGTCGCGCCGCACGAGCAGGGCCGCGGCCGCCGCGATCAGGACCGCCAGCAGCGCGACCGGCAGGACCAGGACCGCCCAGCGCTCGCCGGCGAACGGCCGGAACCGCTCGGCCCAGCCGATCGGCGAGAGCCACGACAGCCACGACAGCCCGGAGGCGGTGTCGCCGATGGCCCGGAGCAGGAACGCGGCTCCCAGCACGGCCAGGGCGATCCCGTTGGCCGGTCGCGGGTACTCGGTCAGCTGAACGGTGATCGCGGCCACGCCGGCGAAGACCAGGCCGTTGAGGGCGCAGGCGGCGGCCAGCGTGACCGACCCGGCCGCCGGGAGGCCGGTGGCGACGAACCCGAGGGCGGTGAAGGCGGCCAGCACGACGTTGACGGCCAGCACGTACAGCAGGCCGGAGGCGAGCCAGGCGTGCCGGCCGACCGCGGCCGCGCTCACCAGCTCGGCCCGGCCGGTCTCCTCCTCCTGGCGGGTGTGGCGGGTCACCAGCAGGATGCTCATCAGGCCGATGAGCAGGACCCAGGGGGTGACGACCTGCCAGGCGGTGGCGCCGCCGTAGGTGCTGGCGTCATAGGCCGGGCCCTGCAGGGCCACCACCGCCGGGTTGGCCCCGATGCCCCCGGCCGTCCTGGCCAGCCGGTCCAGGTCGGCCTGGGTCGGGTACAGCGAGACGATGCTGGCCGCCTGGCTGAGGGCGAACACGAACAGCCCCAGGACCCAGACGGTCCCCACGACCCGGTCGCGGCGCATGGCGAGCCGGAACAGCTGGCCGGTGCCGGTGAACTGGTTCATCGCTGCGCCCCCTCCCTGGCGGACTGGCCGTTGCCGGCGGGGGTCGTGACCTCCTCGGCCTGGTAGTGGCGCAGGAACAGCTCCTCGAGGGTCGGCGGCTGGCTGGTCAGGCTGCGCACGCCGGCCGCCGAGAGGTGCCGCAGCACCTCGTTCAGCTGGGCGGTGTCGACCTGGCAGCGGACCCGGGTGTCGTCGACGTGCAGGTCGTGCACGCCGGCCAGGCCGCTCAGGCCGTCGGGGGGGCTGGCCAGCTCGGCCTGGATCGAGGTCCGGGTGAGGTGGCGCAGGTCGGCGAGGGTGCCCGACTCCACGGTGCGCCCGGCGCGGATGATGCTGACCCGGTCGCACAGGGCCTCCACCTCGGCCAGGATGTGGCTGGACAGCAGCACCGTGCGCCCGCTGTGGCGCTCGTCGGTGATGACCTCGCGGAAGGCGGCCTCCATGAGCGGGTCAAGGCCCGAGGTCGGCTCGTCCAGCAGCAGCAGCTCGACGTCGGAGGCCAGCGCGGCCACAAGGGCGACCTTCTGGCGGTTGCCCTTGGAGTAGGTGCGGGCCTTCTTGCGGGGGTCGAGGTCGAACCGCTCCAGCAGCTCGGCCCGGCGCTTGGGGTCGAGGCCGCCGCGGAGGCGGCCCAGCAGGTCGATCACCTCGCCGCCGGAAAGGCTCGGCCACAGGGTGACGTCGCCGGGCACATAGGCCAGGCGGCGGTGCAGCGCGACGGCGTCGCGCCAGGGGTCGCCGTCGAGCAGCCGGGCCTCGCCGGCGTCGGCCCGGAGCAGCCCCAGCAGGATCCGCAGAGTGGTCGTCTTGCCGGCCCCGTTGGGGCCGAGGAACCCGTGGACCTCCCCGGTCCGGACCTCCAGGTCGAGCCCGTCGAGCGCTCGGGTGGGACCGAAGGTCTTCACCAGTCCCGAGATCGTGATCGTGCTTGCCATCGGTGATACCGCCTCCTCTGGCGATCCGCTGGCCGTTCTCATGGTTTTACACGCTACACTTGTTTCACGAAGTTGTGAATGTAAGTCCGAACGATGGCAGGGGGAGGAGGGGCTGGTGGCCGACGGGACTAGTGCCGGGCGCGACGAGGACGAGGTCCGACGGTTCATCGAGCGGTTCGCCCTCGACCTGTCGGAGGCGGGCATGCCCCGCATGCCGGCGCGGGTGTTCGCGGCCATCCTCAGCGCCGACGACGGGCGCTGCACCGCCGCCCACCTCGCCGGGGCCCTCCGGGTGAGCCCGGCCGCGGTCTCCGGCGCGGTCCGCTACCTGGTGCAGCTGGGCCTGGTGCGACGCGAGCGTGAGCCGGGGGAGCGGCGCGACCACTACCAGATCTCCAGCGACACCTGGTACGAGGTGGCCACCCGCCGCGAGGCCATGCTCATTCGCTGGGAGCAGGACCTGGAGCACGGCATCAAGGCCGTCGGGCCGCACACCCCGGCCGGCGACCGGCTGGAGGAGACCCGCCGCTTCTTCGCCTTCTACCGGGCCGAGCTCGACCGGATCCTGCGCGACTGGCACGACCAGCGTCCCTGACCGGCATCAGCGTGGCGTCTGGCTGGGCTCGGCCGGTTCGGGGGACGGGCCGGGGGCCGGGACCGCCGGCGGGGTGCGGCGGCGGGTGCGGAGGCCGAGGCAGAGCACGAGCACGGCCCCGCCGTAGCGGGCGGCGAAGGCGGCCAGGGTGTC
>DATENJ010000432.1:0-4623 GCA_035275125.1 Actinomycetes bacterium
GCAGGTCGAAGGCGGCCGCGTACGCCTGCAGGTAGTCGGCCACCGGGTCCTTGGCCGGGTAGGTGTCGGCCGGGGCGGGGAACGCCATGCCGGGCAGGGCGTCGTACTGGGCCGGGGTGAACAGCTTCAGCGAGTCCCACCTCGACCGCCAGGTGTGGCCGAGCTCAGGGGCGGCCTCCAGGACCACGAACCGCAGGCCGAGGCGGGCCAGCTGCCAGGCCATGGCCAGCCCGGCCTGGCTCCCCCCGACCACCACAACATCCAGCCGCCGATCGCCTGCCGGGTCCTCGTGCGCCTCGTCCTGTTGGGCGGTCATGTGGCCACCGCCTGGTCGCGGGCGACGTTGAAGCTGAACATCATGCCGCTCTGCATGTGCTCGGCGATGTGGCAGTGGGCCATCCACAGGCCCGGGTTGGACACGTCGAACAGGATGTCCACGACCTGGCCGGTGCGGACCAGCACGGTGTCCTTCCAGACCAGGTTGGGCTCGGCCACCCCGTCGCGGGACAGGACAAGGAACCGCCCGGCGCCGTGGAGATGGAAGGGATGGTGCATGGGATGGTCGGAGTCCATCTCGTTGACCAGCCGGAGCTTGACCCGTTCGCCGACGGTGAACTGCCAATCGATGGTGGGGCTGTCGGCGCCGCTGGTCCGGTCCAGGAACTTCCAGTGCATGGTGGCCGTGGTGGTCAGCCGGTTGACCTCGACCATGTCGTCTTCCCACTCGATCCCCTCGGCCGACCCGTGACCCTCCTCGTGGTGGCCGCCGTGGTCGTGGCCAGCCGGCTCCGGGACGGACTGGGCCGCCAGCAGCTTCATCCCACACTTGGGACAGCGCCCAGGCTCGTCGCTCACCACCTCCGGATGCATGGGACAGGCATAGGCCGTCGCCGCCGGCACCTGGGTGGCGAGCAGCTTCATGCCGCACTTGGGACAGCGGCCGGGTTCGTCGCGGGTGACTTCGGGATGCATCGGGCAGGCATAGGTGACCGGCCCGGCGCCCGCCGGCATGGCTGCCGGGTCGTCCATCTGGGCGACCAGGGCCAGGACCTTGTCCGGCGCGGCGGCCAGCCAGGCGTCCAGCTGCTCGCGCTCGGCCGCCAATTCAGGAGCCTGTCGCAGCACCTCGAACTCCCCCGCCGCCGGCGACGCGACCCGGTCCTCGGCCACGGTCAGGGTGGCCAGCCGGTAGGTCCGGTCGGGGGTGTGATGCTCCAAATGAAGCTCGCCCGGGCGCTCGACCAGCACGTCGACCACGGCCCGCTCCGAGGGGGCCAACACCACGCTCTCGACGAGCTCCTGGTGCTCGACCCGGCCGCTGTCCCCGCCGACCTGCTTCATCCGCGCCCCGGGTACGGTCAGGTTGAACACGCGAGTGTTGGCGGTGTTGGTCAGCCACAGCCGCACCACCTCCCCCACCCTGGCGGTCAGGTGGAGGTCGGGCTCGCCGCTGGTCAGAAAGACATTGCCGAACCGACCCATGGCCGCATAGCTGGTCTCGGTGGGGCTGAACGGGGCGATCCTGCCCTCTTCCAGCAGCAGGTCATCGACGGTGAGGATAACGTCCCGGTCGGCCGGGGGCCAGTAGTCCGGCTCGGAGGGAACGACCAGGATGTTGCCGTACAGGCCCAGCTCCTGGGTGTAGTCCTCGCGGATGTGCGGGTGGTACCAGTACAGGCCGGCATCGGGGAACTGGATGCGGTAGGTGAACTCCCCGCCCACCGGGACCGGCGCCTGGGTCTCGTGCGGCACCCCGTCGTACTTGTTCTCCAGCCGCAGCCCGTGCCAGTGCACCGTCGTGTCCAGATCCCCCTGGTTGGTCACGTGGACCACAATCTCGGACCCTTGCTGGACCTTGAGCGTCGGGCCAGGGATGGAGCCGTTGTAGCCCAGCATCCGCACAGTCGTGTCGCCCAACCGCTTGGCCACCGGCCCGACCTGCAACTCCAGAGTGTCGCCAGGGGCCAGCTCCAGCAGCGCTGGCCGACCCGCCTCCTCCAGCCCTGACGGATCGGTCGGGAACGACTCGGCCGCTGTTGGGTCGGGTCGGAT
Source organism: Actinomycetes bacterium (assembly GCA_035275125.1). Taxonomy (GTDB): domain Bacteria; phylum Actinomycetota; class CALGFH01; order CALGFH01; family CALGFH01; genus CALGFH01. The sequence continues at coordinate 2,053 of DATENJ010000432.1, forward strand.
GTGATGCTGCATGGCTCACCCTCACTACTGACGCTCCAGCCTGACTGAGCACCGTGCCATCACGGTGCCGGCGGAGCAAGAAAGGCAAGCGGCGAACGGCCGCTGAGCTGCCGGGATGCCGCATGGGCTGTCGGCTGCCGGACCTGGCGACTAGGCTGACGGTATGCGTCACACCCGGCTGTACCGACAGGGGGTGCTGGAGGCCAAGGACTTCCCGGCCGCCCAGATCTCCGACTATCTCCAGCAGCCCGACACGGTGGTGTGGCTGGACCTGTGCGAGCCCGACCAGGCCGACCTGGAGCTTGTCTCCCAGGAGTTCGGGCTCCACCCCCTGGCCGTCGAGGACGCCGTCCAGCAGCACGAACGGCCCAAGCTGGACCGTTACCAGGACCACTACTTCCTCACCGCCTACGCCGTCGGCCTCGACCCGGCCAGCGGCCAGCTCACCACCAGCGAGCTGGCCGCGTTCGTCACCCCCCGGGCGCTGATCACCGTCCGCAAGGACCCCCGCTTCGACATCAACGGGGTGGTGGAACGCTGGGACGGCTCGGCCGACCTGGCCATCCACGGCGTCGGCTTCCTGCTGTGGGGCCTGCTCGACTTCGTCGTCGACGGCCACTTCGCCACCGTCCAGCAGCTCGACCAGGCCCTCGAAGGCCTGGAGGAGCTGCTGTTCGACGAGCGGCCCCACAGCGCCGAGGTGCAGCGCCGCTCCTTTGAGCTGCGCAAGTCGCTGGTGGTGCTGCGCCGACTGGTCCTGCCGATGCGCGAGGTCGTCAACAGCCTGCTGCGCCGTGACCTGGGGCTGGTCGACACGGCCATGGGCCCCTACTTCCAGGACGTCTACGACCACGTGCTGCGGGCCACCGAGTGGACCGAGTCCCTGCGGGACCTGGTTTCCACCATCCTGGAGACCAACCTCACCATCCAGGGCAACCGCCAGAACGCGATCATGAAGAAGGTCACCAGCTGGGCCGCCATCATCGCGGTGCCGACCGCGGTGACCGGCTACTACGGGATGAACGTGCCGTACCCCGGGTTCGGCCGGCCCTCCGGCGCCATGACCTCGACCCTCCTGCTGGTGGTCCTCTCGGGGGGCCTCTACCTGCTCTTCAGGCGTCTCGACTGGCTCTGAACCCGGTCACTCCGTGGCGGTGATGATCTCCCGGAGCTGTTCGGCCTTGTCGGGGGTCCAGCCGGCGGGCTGCAGGACCCTGGCCCAGCCGTCGACGAACTCGCGGTGGTAGTTGTGGCCGTGGCCGTCGGGGACGCCGGTGGACAGCGGCAGGTCAGCGGTCACCTGCCAGAAGGTCACCAGCGGGATCCAGACCATCGAGTCCACGACGTCACGGCCGTGCGGCTCGCCCATCCAGTCCGGCCGGTCCCAGATCAGGCGTGGGCTCCACCATACGATCGGGTCGGAGGGATGCTGGAGGTACAGGACCCGCGTCCCGTTCCACTGGGCCGCGGGTGCGACCCCGGCGACCACGTTGTTGGTGAACCGGACGGTCCGGCCGTCCTTGTAGACCGGCTCCACCTCACGGCTGCCCGGATCCCGGTCGTCGGTGAACTCCCGGTAGAGGGTGTTGAAGTTGGGTGGGCCGGCGAACAGCGATCCGGCGGTCCGGTTCCGCAGGTCGTACTCGCCGCTGAAGGCGGTCTCGCCCCCAAAGGAGCCCAGACTCAGGCCGAACACGAACAGCCTCGGACGGTCGGCGGGCGGCAGCTTGGACCAGCGGTCATAGACCGCGTCGAACAGCTCGCGTCCGGCCTCCCGGGCCTTCTTCTGGTCGACCAGGTACGAGAGCCAGGACGGGAGGTAGGAGTACTGCATGGCCACGACGGCCGAGTCGCCACCGGTCAGGTACTCGAAGCTGTCGACCGCGCCGGAGTCCAGCCAGCCGCTGCCGGTGGTCGTGGCGACCAGCAGGTTGGTGCGGTCGAAGCCGCCCGCCCGCTGCAGGTCCTCCACGGCCAGTTCGGCGCGCTCCTCCACGTCCGCGGCCGAGAGTGTGCCGGCGTAGGCCCGGATCGGCTCGGTGGCCGTCTCGGACCCACTCCAGGCGGCGATCTCTTCGGCCGACGGGCCGGTGCCGGTGATGGTCCGCCCCTGCCGACCGAGCGAATCCCAGGACACCAGCGATCCCGGGCCACCCGACCGTAGCGTACTGGTGGGCTGGGTGACGCCGTCGGCGGTGGCGGTGTTGCGGACTGAGAAGCTCCGGTCGGCAAGTGAGGCGAGCCCGTTCAGCAGCAGACCGCTGACCACCAGCCAGGTCCCGACGACCACCGCGACCCAGCCGAGGGCGTTGGCGGCCCGCGGGCCCATCCACCGGTGCAGCCGCCGGGCGACGCGGTGGTAGGCCCCGCGGAGCGACCGGGAGACGGCGACCAGCCCGGTGAAGAGGCCCGCCGCGGCCAGCGGCAGCAGCAGCAGGAGGAGGGGATTGGGGGTGGGGGCGCCCATGAGGTCGCGGAGCTGGGCCTGCTGCCACTGCCCCAGCCCGAGGGCGAGGAGGAGCGCGGCCGTCGCCGCGATGGCGAAGACCCGCCAGGCCCCCGGCCGCGGCG
>DATENJ010000433.1:0-7155 GCA_035275125.1 Actinomycetes bacterium
CAGCGCGTCACCGCGCGAAAGGGCGCCCTCGGCGTCGCGGCGGCCCGCCTGGGGGTCGGCGGCCTTGCCGGCCAACGCGGCCAGATGACCGGTAAGGGTCAGGCAGAGGTCGAGGAACCGGCCGGGGCGCTCGCCGCGCAGGGCCTCGACGGCCTCGCGGACCTCGACGGCGTTGCCGACCAGCTCCCCCAGCGGCTGGTTCATGTCGGTGACGAGGGCGGCGGTGGCCCGGCCGGCGGACTCCCCCAGCTCAACGCAGGTCCTGGCCAGCTCGACCGCCTCCGCGGTCTCGTGCATGAACGCGCCCGAGCCGGCCTTGACGTCGAGCAGGATGCTGGCGGCGCCGCCGGCCAGCTTCTTGCTCATCACGCTGGAGGCGATCAGGGAGATGTTGCCGACGGTGCCGGTCACGTCGCGCAGGGCGTAGATCGACTTGTCGGCCGGGACGAGGTCGGCGGTCTGGGCGGCCACGGCCAGCCCGATCCGCTCCACCTGGTCGAGCAGCTCGCCGATGCCAAGCCCGACCCGGAAGCCGGGAATCGACTCCAGCTTGTCGAGGGTCCCGCCGGTGTGACCGAGGCCGCGGCCGGACAGCTTGATCACCTGCATGCCGAGGGCGGCGGCGAGCGGGCCGACGACCAGGGTGGTGCCGTCGGCCACGCCGCCGGTGGAGTGCTTGTCGACCGTCGGCCCGCTGAGGCGGCTCAGGTCGAGCCGGTCGCCGGAGGCGACCATGGCCTCGGTCAGGGCCTCGGTCTCGGCCCGGGTGAACCCGCGCAGGTAGCCGGCCATGAGGAACGCCGCCATCTGGTAGTCGGGCAGCTCCTCGCGGGCGTAGGCGAGCACGAAGTCCCGCAGCTGGCCGGCCGGGATCTCTCCCCCGTCGCGCTTGCGGGCGATCACGTCGACCGCCCGCACGGTCGCCCCCCGGGTCATCTGCTGAGGCGTCGGACCAGGGAGGCGTCGGCGCCGTCGCGCTCGAGCTCGGAGAGGACCTGGGCCAGGGCCTCGCGGACGATGCGGCCCCGGTCGACGGCGACGCCGTGCTCGCGGCGGAGCAGGAGGCGGGCGTTCTCGAGGTCCATCAGCTCGTCGGCGGTGCAGTAGAAGGTGACCTTCTCGTCGTGACGCTGGCGCCCGCTCGGGACCCGCTCGGCCGGCTTCCGGTCGTCGCCCTGGACCTCCTCGGAGGCCGGCTGCTTGGCGTCCCGGCCCCGGCCCTTCTCGATCGAGGTGACCCGGAAGAGCTCGTCGGCTCCGGGCAGGCTCGCCCGACCCTTCATGACGCCAGTACCTCCTTGGCCAGCTCGCGGTACGCGACCGCCCCCGACGACGAGCCGGCATAGGTCAGGATGCTCTCGCCCGCCACCGGCGCCTCAGCGAACCGGATGGTCTTGGCAATGACGGTCCGGAAGACGCGGCCCCCGAAGGCGTCCTCGACCCTGCCGAGCACCTCGCGCCCGTGGACCGTCCGGGCATCGTACATGGTGGCGAGGATCCCGACGATCTCCAGGTCGGGGTTGATGTCCTCGCGCACCTTCTCGATGGTGTCCATCAGCAGAGCCATGCCGCGGAGGGCGAAATACTCGCATTCGAGCGGGATGAGCACGCCGTCGGCGGCGGTCAGGGCGTTGACGGTGAGCAGGCCGAGGCTGGGCGGGCAGTCGATCAGGACGTAGTCGTAGCGCTCACGCAGCGGCCGCAGGACCCGGGCCAGGGCCCGCTCGCGGCCGACCTCGGGGGCCAGGAGGATCTCGGCGGCGGCCAGGTCGATGTTGGAGGGGAGCAGCTCCAGCCCGTCCTGCTTGGTGCGCTCGATGACCGGGCCGGCCTCAGCCTTGCGGTCCAGCAGCAGGTTGTACACCGTCTGCTCGAGGGCCAGGGGGTTGAGGCCGAGCCCGACCGAGAGCGCTCCCTGCGGGTCCATGTCGACCAGGAGCACCTGGCGGCCCTGCTCGGCCAGGGCGGCGCCCAGGTTGATGGTGCTGGTGGTCTTGCCGACCCCGCCCTTCTGGTTCGCCAGGGCGATGACCTTCCCCATCTCCTGCACCTCCGGGCCGCCAGCGGGAGCCCGTTGTCGTCACATCGCTTTGTCGACTGAGAAGTTGGACGTTAAGTCGCTTTGGGTCTTGGCCGATAGAACGACGAGTGGAGATGTCGCCTCATTGACGTTGGGGGCGGGCGCATCTTACCCACCTTGGTCCGGCGGAGAAAGCGGCTGGCCACAGCCCCGGCCACGCTCCGTGGTTGACCACTCTCCGTGGTCAGAGCGGTCGGGTCCGAGGGCTCACGCTGCGTGGTCAGCCCCATGTCCCGGAACTCACCATTGGGTGAGATGTGGACAACTCCTCAACTACCGGGACATGCGGGCAGGCGGCGCCCGCCACCAGATGTCAGCGGGTGCCGCTGGTCAGGGGCCTGCTGGACAGCGGGCCGGCGGGCTCAGCGGTGGCTCAGCGGAGGTCGCTGGCGAAGGAGCGCCCGGGGCCGACCGAGGGGACGGCGAACAGCTCGGCGATGGTGGCCCCGAGGTCGGCGAAGGTGGCGCGGTCCGCGAGGCGCCGGCCGGAGGTGCCGCCCGGGCTGAAGGCGACCAGCGGCGTGAACTCGCGGGTGTGGTCGGTGCCGGGGGCGGTGGGGTCGCAGCCGTGGTCGGCGGTGAGGAACAGCCAGTCGTCGTCGCCCAGCTCTGCCGTGACCTCGGGCAGGCGGGTGTCCAGGCGCTCAAGGCAGCGGGCGTAGCCCTCGGCGTCGCGGCGGTGGCCGTAGACCATGTCGAAGTCGACCAGGTTGGTGAACACGAAGGCGGGGCCGCCGGTCTCGCCGAGGAAGCGGACGGTGGCGTCGATCGAGGTCTCGTTGTCGCCGGTGTGGTCGGAGTCGACCAGGCCCCGGCGGGAGAAGATGTCCTCGATCTTGCCGACCCCGATGGTGCGAACCCCCGCCCGCTCGAGCGCCTCGAGCACGGTCGGGCCGGCGGGCGGGAGGGCGTAGTCGCGGCGCTCCTTGGTGCGGGTGAAGGCACCGGGCTCGCCGTCGAAGGGGCGGGCGATCACCCGGCCGACGGCGTGCTCGCCCTTGAGCAGGGAGCGGGCCTGCTCGCACCAGGCATACAGCTGGTCGAGGGGGACGACCCGCTTGTGGGTGGCGATCTGGAACACCGAGTCGGCCGAGGTGTAGACGATCGGCTTGCCGGTCTCCAGGTGCTCGACGCCGAGCTCCTTGATGATCTCGGTGCCCGAGGCCGGCCGGTTGCCGAGGACGCCCCGGCCGATGGCGTCGGCGAAGGCGTCGATCACCTCGGGCGGGAACCCGTCGGGGTAGGTCGGGAAGGGCTCGTCGAGGACGACCCCCATCATCTCCCAGTGGCCGGTGGTGGTGTCCTTGCCGGCCGACCGCTCGGCCATGCGGCCGACCACGGCGGCCGCCGGGTCGACCGGCTCGACCCCGGCGATCCTGGTCAGCCGCCCGAACCCCCACGACTCGAGCGTGGGCACCGACAGCCCCCCGACCGCGGCGGCGGCGTGCCCGGCGGTGTCGGCGCCCTCGTCACCGTAGTCGGCGGCGTCCGGCGCCTCCCCCACCCCGAGCGAGTCGCAGACGATCAGCACCGCCTTGGCCGGCCGCGGCGGCGCCCCGCCGTTCGCGGGACGCGCGGCCCCACCCGGTCCCGGGGCATCCTCCGAGGTCACCGCGACCCTCGCTGGCGCTTGCAGGTCATGCAGAGGCGGGCCGCCGGGAGGGCCTCAAGGCGCTCCTCGGCGATGAGCTCGCCGCAGCGTTCGCAGCGGCCGTAGGTGCCGGCCGCCATGCGCTCCAGGGCCTGCTCGACGTCCTTGAGGGTGTCGCGGAGGCTGCGGACCAGGGTGAGCAGGTTGGCCCGTTCGGCGGCGGCCTGGCCGGCGTCGGCGAACCCCTCGTCCAGCTCGGGGTCCTCGATGCCCTCGGCGTCGCGGCGGGCCCCGAGGTCGTCGAGCTGACGGCGGACCTCGCCGCGCTCGGTCTCGAGCCGTTCCCGCAGGCGGTCAACGGTCTGCTGGTCCATCCCGGTCCTCCGTCGCGCTTCGGCCCGCCGCGGCCGGCAACGCTCGCGCGACGGTCGGCTCTCGAGAGCAGGGGTTGCAGGCTACAGGAACATGCGCCGGCTGGGTGGGCAGTTCATCGCGGATGTCCGGCTCATTCGCTGGGGGCGGTGTGACGGGCTCGCGGGTGGGCGCGCAGGTAGACCTCGCGCAGGCGGTCCTGGGTGACCCGGGTGTAGACCTGGGTGGTGGCCAGGCTGGCGTGGCCGAGGAGCTCCTGGACGCTGCGGATGTCGGCGCCCCCGGCCAGCAGGTGGGTGGCGAACGAGTGGCGCAGGACGTGGGGGGAGACCTCGGCCTCCAGCCCGGCGTGCCTGGCGTGGCGGCGCAGGATCTTCCAGCAGCCCTGCCGGGTCAGGCGGCTGCCCTGGGCGTTCAGGAACAGGGCCGCCCCCGAGCGCGGCCCGGCCAGCAGCGGGCGGGCCCGGACCAGGTAGCCCTCGAGCGCCCGGCGGGCCGAGCGGCCGATCGGGACCAGCCGCTCCTTGGCCCCCTTGCCGAACGCCCGCACCGTCCCGTCCTCCAGGTCGAGGTCGTCGACGTCGAGCGCGGTCGCCTCGCTGACCCGCAGGCCGGCCGCGTACAGGGTCTCGAGCAGGGCCCGGTCCCGCAGCGCGAGCTGGTCGTGGCCGGCGATCGCCCCCAGCAGCGCCTCCACCTGCTCGACCGAGAGGGCCTTGGGCAGGCTGGCCGGGACCTTGGGGCTGCCGAGGTCGCGGGAGGGGTCGGCACCGGCCAGCCGCTCGCGGACCAGGAAGCGGTGGAAGCCGCGGACCGCGGCCAGGGACCTGGCCACGCTGGAGGCCCGGTAGCGGGTCCCCACCGGGGTGCTGCCGGCCCGGAGCGCGCCCAGGAAGGCGACCAGGTCGGGCTCCCCGGCCCGGGCCGGGTCGTCGATCCCGGCACCGGCCAGCCAGCCGGCGTACCGGTGCAGGTCCCGGCGGTAGGCGCTGAGGGTGTTGGAGGCCAGCCCCCGCTCGACCGCCAGGTAGTCGAGGTAGCGGCGCACCGCCGCCCCCGCCACCGGCCCCACCGGCGCCGTTGGCACGCCGGCGCGGGGAACGGCCTCGCGTGCGCCGGAGTCGACCACGTCGGCCGGCATCGCTAGCGGGCCGCGCCGTCGGCCAGGGTGGGGACGACCTCGGGGAGGGGGCGCCAGTCGAGGCCGTGGGCCTCGGCGACCTGCTGGTAGGTGAGCTCGCCGCGGTAGACGTTGATGCCCTTGGCCAGCGGGGCGTCGGACGTGACGGCCTCCTCCAGCCCGGCCGCGGCGATCTCGACCGCGTACGGCAGGGTGACGTTGGTGAGCGCGTAGGTCGAGGTGTGCGGCACCGCGCCCGGCATGTTGCCGACGCAGTAGTGGACCACCCCGTCGATCACGTACGTCGGGTCGGAGTGGGTGGTGACGTGCGAGGTCTCGAAGCAGCCGCCCTGGTCGATCGAGATGTCGACCAGGACCGCGCCCCGCTTCATCGCCCGCACGTGCTCGGCGGTGATCAGCCGGGGTGCCTTGGCCCCTGGGATCAGCACCGAGCCGATGATCAGGTCGGCGGCCAGCGCCAGGTCCTCGATCGTCTGGCGGTTCGACATCAGGGTGACGATCCGGCCCTTGTGGATCTGGTCGACGTAGCGGAGCTTGTCGACGTTCTTGTCGAGCAGGGTGACCTCGGCCTCCATGCCCTGGGCGATCCAGGCGGCGTTCTGCCCGGCCATGCCGCCGCCGAGCACCAGCACCTTGGCCGCGGCCACGCCCGAGACGCCGCCCATCAGCACCCCTCGGCCGCCCGACTCACGCTCCAGCAGGTGGGCACCGACCTGCGGGGCCATGCGGCCCGCGACCTCGCTCATCGGCGCGAGCAGGGGCAGCCGACCGTCGGCGAGCTCGACCGTCTCGTAGGCGACGGCGGTGGTCCCGCTCTCCAGCAGGGCCTCGGTCACCTCGCGGCTGGCGGCCAGGTGCAGGTAGGTGAACAGCACCTGGTCCTTCTGGAGCCGGTGGAACTCCTCGGGCACCGGCTCCTTCACCTTCAGGATGAGGTCGGCCTCGCCCCAGACCGCATCGGCGGTGTCGAGCACGGTCGCCCCGGACTTCTCGAACTCCAGGTCGGTGATGGAGCTGCCCAGGCCCGCGCCCTGCTCGACCAGCACCCGGTGGCCGGCTTCGGTCAGCTCGCGGACGCCCACCGGCGTGATCGCGACCCGGTACTCGTGGTCCTTGAGCTCCCGCGGGATGCCAACGTCCATGGTCGCCGCCTTTCGCTCGTCCCGGCCCCACCGTCGGGCCCGGGCAGGGCAAGTCTACGAGACGGCGGGGGCCAGGGCCGCAATATCAGGCGGGCCGGCCGGCGGCGCGGCGCTCCGGCGCGTCCGGCGGTGGGCGGTCCGCCTGGTCAGGCGCCCACATCCTGGCCAGCTTGAGCCCGTAGAGACCAAGGGCGACCAGCGTCTTGGCGTCCCCGGGAGGGCCGGCGGCCCGCCGCAGCGCTTCGGTGAACGGCAGCCGCACCACCTCGATGCCCTGCTCCTCCCAGTCGGTCGCGGGGGCGTCACCCTCGATCGGGGTGACACCCTCGGCCAGGTACAGGTCGAGCACCTCGTCGCTCCACCCAGGGGTGGTGTAGAAGCTGGCCAGGAAGGTCAGGGTGCCGCCCTCGACCCGCAGCTCCTCGGCCAGCTCGCGGCGGAGCGCGTCCTCGACCGCCTCGCCGTCGACGTCGTACTTGCCGGCGGCGACCTCCAGCACCCTGGCCCCGACGGCGTGACGCCACTGGTCGACCAGGACGACCTTGCCGTCGTCGTCGACCACCAGGGCGGCGACGGCCCCGTTGTGCTCGACCACCTCGCGGTCGCCGGTCTTCCCGTCGTCGTCCACGATCCGGTCGACCCGGAGCGTGACCAGCTTGCCCTCGAACGGCCGCCTGGTGTCGACGATCCGGAACGGAGGCTCGGTCACCGGCCGGCGTGGCTCACTGGCGCCCGGGCTCGCCGGCGGGAACCGGGCCGGCCGGGACCGGCGGGTCGTCGTCGTGGCGGACCGGGTCGGCCAGGCCGTCGCTGCGAAGGTCGACGGTGG
>DATENJ010000434.1:0-2265 GCA_035275125.1 Actinomycetes bacterium
CCGAGCGGCCGCGGCCGCTCGCTGTTCAAGTACCTGGTCACCCACCGCGACCCCTGGCCACGACGGGAGCAGCTGATGGAGGCGTTCTGGCCCGAGGCGGCCCCGGCGGCGGCCCGCAACAGCCTGAACGTGGCCGTCCACGGGCTGCGGCGGGCCTTCCGGGACAGCGCCGGGATCCAGGTGGTGGTGCTGGAGGACGGCAGCTACCGGCTCGGCCCGGGCCTGCGGCTGTGGCTGGACACCGACGAGTTCGAGCTGCACGTGGCCGGCGGCCGCCGGCTCGAGGCGGCCGGCGACCTGGCCGGGGCGGCCGCCGAGTACGAGCGGGCCCTCGCCCTCTACCAGGGCGACTTCCTGGCCGACGACCCGTACGAGGACTGGCCGGTCATGACCAGGGAGCACCTGCTGCTCGGCTACCTGGACGTGCTCGACCGGCTCAGCGGCCTGTACCTCGGCCAGCACCAGTACGGCGCCTGTGTCGCCCTGTGCCGGCTGCTGGTGGAGCGGGACCGCTGCCGCGAGGACGCCCACCGCCGCCTGATGCGCTGCTTCACCCGCCAGGGCCAGCCCCACCTGGCCCTGCGCCAGTACCAGGCGTGCGCCGACGCCCTCCGCCAGGACCTGGGGGTCGACCCCGACCCGGCGACGGCCGCCCTGGCCCAGCAGATCCGCTGGCACCAGCCGGTCTGAGAATTAATTTCCCGGCGATGGTGGCTAAGCGGGAGTTAAGCGCCAATTAAGCCGCGACTGCGATGGTTGTCCTGCGCGCAACCAGCACCACGTCAGCACCATCGCACCAGCTTCCAGGGAGGAAGACCCATGCCGAACGCCAACGACGCCGAACTCACCGAGCTGTACACCGCGGCCACCGGCTTTGACGTCGAGGACAACGAGCCCAACAGCGGCCCTCCAGGGAACCCTCCTGCGGCCACCTACGACCTGCACGTCGAGGCCGTGGCCGGCAACGCCATCGGCAACAGCTCGGCCGACTACACCATCACCCTGACCGCCATCGACGAGACGCTCGCGGCCCCCAACGCCGCCATGAGCCGCACCGTCAACCAGGAGTTCAACGGTGCCGGCGGCTGGAACGCCGGCGGCGGGGCCGGGAACTTCCTCAAGGAGGAGACGTTCAACATCGCCGTTCCCGCGGGTGTCCGCGGCCACGTGTTCCGCTACGTGGGCACGCTGGTGAGCGTCAACAACGAGGTCGTCTCGTTCATCGAGAGCAACCGCTTCGTCCTCCTGTAAGCGAGGGCGACGTCACCGCATCCCGATCGGGAGCGCCCGCGGAACGCCGCGGGCGCTTCCCCCTTCCTGCCCGGAGGACGCCATGAACGCCAACGACGCGCGCATCGTGCGGCTGTTCACCGCGCAGGTCGACGGCACCGTCGAGGACAACACCCCCAACGCCAACGCCCAGGTGCCCGGCCAGTTCGACCTGATCCTCCAGGCCGAGGTGGGCGCGGTCCTCGGCAACAGCGGGGCCAACTACACCCTGACCTTCGCCGCCATCAACGACGACATGGTGAGCCGCCAGGTCTCGCTCAACCCGCCCGGTAACCCGTTCAAGGAGGAATGGAACCTGGCCGGAGGCTGGATCCGGAGCGGCAACGACTTCGTCAAGACCGGGCCCGGCGAGGCCGACGGCATCATGCGCTACCGGATCGCCATCCCTCCCGGCCTGACCGGCGCCTTCCACTACAACGTCCGCCTGGTCTCGGAGAACTTCCAGGTGACCTCCTTCGCGCAGAGCAACCCGTTCCTTCTCGTGTGACAGCTCGTGGGCCGCGCCCGGGGTAGGCGCGTGCCAATCCTGGGTATCTGTCAGTCCAGGATGCGCACGAGAAAGGAACCCCCGATGCGCGCACCTCGCCCCCACGAGATGGTCCACCAGGGAACCGACGCGTCCGGGATGCAGGAGTGGCGCTGCCCCGAGTGCGGGCGCCACTTCATCGTCCGCTGGCCGCCCGACTTCGAGCGGCTGGTCCTCGCCGAGGGCGACGGGGACGCCGTCCACGTCGGCGCCAAGGACGGGGAGCCCCGCCTGACCGGGATCCAGCTGGCCCCGGCGGCCAGGGGCGAGGACGAGTGGCGGCGCTGGCTGCGCGACAACGGCATCGACTGGGACGGCGAGGTCGCCTGAGCCGCTGTCGTCCCCGGTTGCTATGGTCGGCCGGTGGACGATTTCCAGGCGCGACGCGACCGGCTGGTGCGCTTCTGCGGCACCCTTCCCGAGGCCACCGTTACCGCCCATGAGCAGCA
>DATENJ010000435.1:0-11080 GCA_035275125.1 Actinomycetes bacterium
CCATCCTCCGGGGGCCCACCCCTGAGGCCCCCGGACCCCCTGGACTTCCTCGACCTGGACCGGCTGCTCAGCGAGGAGGAGCGGCTGATCCGCGACACCACCCGCGGCTTTGTCGCCGACCGGGTCCTTCCCGAGGTCGCCGGCTGGTTCGAGCGGGGCGAGCTGCCCCGGGAGCTGGCCAAGGAGCTCGGCGACCTCGGCCTGCTCGGCATGCACCTGGAGGGCTACGGCTGCGCCGGCACCAACGCCGTCAGCTACGGCCTGGCCTGCCTGGAGCTGGAGGCCGGCGACTCCGGGGCCCGCAGCTTCGTCTCGGTCCAGGGCTCGCTGGCCATGTACCCGATCTGGCGGTACGGCTCCGAGGAGCAGAAGCAACGCTGGCTGCCGCCCATGGCCGCCGGCGAGGCGATCGGCTGCTTCGGCCTCACCGAGCCCGACTTCGGCTCCAACCCGGCCGGCATGCGGACCAGCGCCCGCCGCGACGGCGGCGACTGGGTCCTCAACGGCACCAAGATGTGGATCACCAACGGCGGCATCGCCGATGTGGCCGTTGTCTGGGCCCGCACCGAGGACGAGGGCGTGCGCGGCTTCCTGGTCCCGGCCGGCACTCCCGGGTTCTCCACCCGCGACATCGGCCGCAAGCTGTCGCTGCGGGCCTCGGTCACCTCCGAGCTGGTCCTCGAGGACTGCCGGCTGCCCGCCGACGCCGTGCTGCCAGAGGTCAGGGGCATGCGCGGCCCCCTTTCATGCCTCAACGAGGCCCGCTTCGGGATCATCTGGGGGTCGATGGGGGCTGCTCGGGCGTGCTTTGCCAGCGCGCTCGAGTACGCCAGGACCCGGGAGCAGTTCGACCGGCCCATCGGCGGGTTCCAGCTCACCCAGCAGAAGCTGGCCGACATGCTGGTCGAGCTGTCCAAGGGCACCCTGCTGGCCCTGCACCTCGGCCGGATGAAGGACGAGGGCCGGCTCGCCCCCGAACAGGTCAGCCTTGGCAAGCTCAACAACGTCCGCGAGGCCCTGACCATCGCCCGCACGGCCCGGACGATCCTCGGCGCCAACGGCGTCACCCTCGAGTACCCGGTGATCCGCCACGCCAACAACCTCGAGTCGGTGCTGACCTACGAGGGCACCAGCGAGGTCCACAGCCTGATCCTGGGCCAGGCCGTCACCGGCCTGGCCGCCTTCACCTAGGCCCGGGCCCGCCGGGCCGGCGGCGGCGGGGTGTGCCCGCCGGCCGAGCGCGACACCCAGGCGTCGGCGTCGCTGATCAGCTCCTTGACCTCGGCCGGCAGGGTCCCGTCGACCAGGTCGGCCAGGGTCACCCGCTCGAGCACGCTGCGCAGGCTCACCCGGACCGCGATCCAGACCTCGACCAGGCTGCTGGCGCTGCCCGAGTACTGGACCGTCTCCGGCCGGGCCCCGCGGACGTTGGCCAGCGGGCCGTCAACGGCCCGGATGATGTCGGCCAGGGTGATGGTGTGGGGCGGCTCGGCCAGCCAGTAGCCGCCCTCGGCCCCCCGCTGGCTCTGCACGTAGCCGGCGTGACGAAGGTCGGAGAGGATGTTCTCGAGGAACTTGAGCGGGATCTGCTGGGCCTCGGCGATCCGGTCGCCCTTGACCGGGCCGGCCTCGGCCGCGGCCAGCTCGATCGCCGCCCTCACGGCGTAGTCGGCCTTCGCTGACACATGCATGGGCGCATTGTTCCCCATGGCGCCGCGCCAGGGAACCGCCGCCGGCCGACGGCCCGGTTCGTCCAGCTGTACTAGGCCGATTCGGGCACTTGACGCAGCGGCCCCGCCGCTTCACCGTGTCATTCTCCATCAACCAAGTAGGAAAAGTGGTAATGACGATCGGAGGAGTGATGAGGGTTCGCGCCAAGTTCGCCGCCGGGCTGCTGGCCGCCGGGATGCTGCTGGCCGCCGGGTGCGGCGGCGGGTCGGGCGGGTCGGGTGGCGGGAGCGACAAGCTGACGCTGGTCGCCTACTCGACCCCCCGGGAGGCCTACGAGCAGCTGATCCCGGAGTTCCAGAAGACCCAGGCCGGCAAGGGCGTCGGGTTCTCCCAGTCCTACGGCGCCTCGGGCGACCAGAGCCGCGCCGTCCAGAACGGCCTGGCCGCCGACGTCGTCACCCTGGCCCTCGAGCCCGACATGACCAAGCTGGTTGACGCCGGCCTGGTCGCCAAGGACTGGAACGCCGACGAGCACAAGGGCATGATCACCAACTCGGTGGTGGCCTTCATCGTCCGCAAGGGCAACCCCAAGGGCATCAAGACCTGGGACGACCTGATCAGGCCGGGTGTCGAGGTCATCGAGCCGAACCCGTTCACCTCGGGCGGGGCCAAGTGGAACATCATGGCCGCCTACGGCGCCCAGCTCCAGGCGGGCAAGACCCCCGAGCAGGCGGCCGGCTACCTGCTGGAGCTGTTCCGCCACGTGCCCGTGCAGGACAAGTCGGCCCGTGAGGCGCTGCAGACCTTCATCGGCGGCAAGGGCGACGTGATGCTGGCCTACGAGAACGAGGCCATCAACGCCCAGCAGAAGGAGCAGCCGGTCGACTACGTGGTCCCGGACGACACCATCCTGATCGAGAACCCGATCGCGGTCGCCGCCAAGTCCAGGAACGCCGCCGCGGCGAGCGCCTTCGTCGACTTCCTGCGGTCCGAGCCGGCCCAGCGGCTGTACGCCGAGCGCGGCTACCGGCCGGTCAACCAGGCGGCCGCGGCCGGCGCCGACTTCCCGGAGCCGGCGGGCCTGTTCACCATCAAGGACCTGGGCGGTTGGACCGACGTCAACAAGAGGTTCTTCGACAAGGAGGCCGGCATCGTGGCCGACATCGAGCGCAAGATCGGGGTGTCGGTTGGCAGCTAGCACCCTCGTCCGGCGGAGCGCCGGCCGGGAGGTACGGGGCGGTGCCGCGCTGCTGCGCGGCACCGTGACCCTCTATCTCAGCCTGGTCGTCGTCCTGCCCCTGACCGCGGTCGTGTGGCGCTCCGGCCGCGACGGCTGGGGGGCGTTCTGGGAGGCCGCCACCCAGCCCCAGGCCCTGGCCGCGCTGCGCCTGACCTTCGCGGTGGCCCTGGCCGTGGCGGCCGGCAACGTGGTCATGGGCACGCTCATCGCCTGGGTGCTGGTCCGCGACGAGTTCCCCGGCAAGCGGGTCGTCAACGCGCTCATCGACCTGCCGTTCGCCCTGCCGACCATCGTGGCCGGGATCACCCTGCTCGCCCTCTACGGCAGCAACAGCCCGGTCGGGGTCAACATCGGCTACACCCGGGCCGGGGTGCTGCTGGCCCTGGCCTTCGTGACCCTGCCGTTCGTGGTCCGGTCGGTCCAGCCGGTGCTGATGACCATGGAGCCGGACATGGAGGAGGCGGCCCGCTGCCTTGGCGCCGGCCCGCTGACCAGCTTCCGGCGGATCGTGCTCCCGACCATCGCCCCGGCCCTGCTGGCCGGCGCGGCCCTGGCCTTCGCCCGGGCGGTGGGCGAGTTCGGCTCGGTGGTGATCCTGTCGGGCAACATCCCCTACCGGACCGAGGTCGCCTCGGTGCACGTGTTCTCGCTGGTCGAGAACGACGACGTCGGCAGCGCGGCCGCCGTGTCGGTGGTCCTGCTGGCCACCTCGGTGCTGGTCCTGGCCGGCCTCAACCTGCTCCAGCGCCGGAGGACCCGCCATGCCGAATAGGGGTCGTCTGCCGCTGCGGGTCCTGGCCCTCGGCTACCTGGCCGCGATCCTGCTGGTGCCGGTCGGGGCGGTCGTCTGGCGGGCCTTCGGTGACGGCGTCGCCCCGGTGTGGCAGGCGATCACCACCCCGGACGCCCTCCACGCGTTCTGGCTGTCGCTGCTGATCGCGGCCATCGTCGTCCCCCTCAACACCGTGTTCGGGGTCATCTGCGCGGTGGTGCTGGTCCGCCAGCGGTTCTGGGGCCGGCGGCTGCTGGACGCCGTCATCGACCTGCCCTTCGCCATCTCCCCGGTGGTCATCGGGCTGGCCCTCATCCTGGTCTACGGCCAGGCCGGCTGGCTCGGCGGCTGGCTGGCCGAGCGCGGCATCCAGGTCATCTTCTCGCTCCCGGGCATGGTCCTGGCCACCGTGTTCGTCTCCCTGCCCTATGTGGTCCGGGAGGTGGCGCCGGTCCTGCGCGAGGTCGGCACCGACCAGGAGGAGGCCGCCTGGACCCTTGGGGCCTCACCGTTGCGGGCGTTCCTCCAGGTCACCCTGCCCGCGATCCGCTGGGGGGTGGCCTACGGGGTGGTCCTGACCACCGCACGGGCCCTCGGCGAGTTCGGCGCGGTCACGATCGTGTCGGGCCGTCTGGCCGGCCAGACCGAGACCCTCACCCTGTACGTGGAGAACCGCTTCGAGGCCTTCGACCTCACCGGCGCCTACGCCGCCTCGCTCACCCTGGCTGTGCTCGCCCTGCTCGTCCTGCTGGCAATGACCCGGCTCCAACGCAAGGAAGGCCGCTAGATGTCCATTCTCGTTCGCAACGCGACCCGCCGCTTCGGGGACTTCACCGCCCTGGACGACGTGTCGGTGGAGATCCCCAGCGGCTCCCTGACCGCCCTGCTCGGCCCCAGCGGCAGCGGCAAGTCGACCCTGCTGCGGGTGATCGCCGGGCTCGAGCGGCCCGACGCCGGCAGCGTCGAGATCGACGGCCGCGACGCCACCAACCTGACGCCCCAGCGGCGCGGGGTCGGGTTCGTGTTCCAGCATTACGCCGCCTTCAAGCACATGACGGTGCGCGAGAACGTCGCCTTCGGGCTCAAGGTCGCCCGCCGGCCAAGGGCCGAGATCAAGGCCCGGGTCTCCGAGCTGCTGGAGCTGGTCCAGCTGCCCGGGCTGGCCGACCGCTACCCGTCCCAGCTGTCGGGCGGCCAGCGCCAGCGGATGGCCCTGGCCCGCTCCCTGGCCGTGCAGCCGAGCGTGCTGCTGCTGGACGAGCCGTTCGGGGCCCTCGACGCCCGGGTCCGCCAGGAGCTGCGGGCCTGGCTGCGCCACCTGCATGACGAGGTGCATGTGACCACCGTGTTCGTCACCCACGACCAGGAGGAGGCCATGGAGGTGGCCGACCGGATCGTGGTCATGAACCACGGCCGGGTCGAGCAGGTCGGCGGCCCCCGCGACCTGTACGAGCACCCCTCCAACGCCTTCGTGATGGGCTTCGTCGGCCCGGTCACCCGCCTTGGCGAGCTGTTCATCCGCCCCCACGACATCGAGGTCCGGCGCCAGCCCAACGGCACCACCTCCGAGGCCATGGTGGAGCGGCTGGTCCACCTCGGCTTCGAGGTCCGGGCCGACCTGGTCCTGCACGACGGCCAGCGCCTCCAGGCCCAGCTGTCGCGCGAGGACGCCGAGGAGCTGGAGCTGGCCAAGGGCCAGATCGTGTTCGTCCGGCCCAGCCGGACCCGCCAGTTCGCGGAGGCCCCGGCCGTCTAGCCAGCTCGAGCGAGGAACCAGACCCTGGCCCGAACCATGCCGATGCCTTAGCATTCCCTGCTTAGCCCGAACGGGTCATCCGGACCAACCGGGGCACCCCCGGATCCCTCCCGACCAACCGGGGCACCCCTCTGGGGTTCCCCGGACCCCTCCGGCCGCTCGAAAGGTTGTCGCCCCTGTGGGCCGGTACTGGTATTTCAGCGCGGTCGCCCTGGCCGGCGGCGTCTGCCTGACCGGCTACACCGTGTACGTGTGGCGGCACCGCAAGGCCTCGGCCGGGGCCAGCCTGGCCGTGATGCTGGCCGCGGCCGGCTGGTGGGGGCTGGCCTACGCCCTGGAGCTGGCCGCGACCCGGCTGCCGGTGCGGCTGTTCTGGGGCGACGCCAAGTGGCTCGGGATCGCCCTGCTCCCCCCGGCCTTCTACATCTTCGTGATGCAGTTCACCGGCCGGCCGCGGTGGGTGAACTGGCGGACCATGACCGCCCTGGCCGTGGTCCCCCTGGCCACCGTCACCCTGCTGGCCGTCCCGGCCACCCACGACCTGGTCCGCTACTACCGGCCCGAGGCGGCCGACGACCCCTCGCGGGCCATCGCCCAGGTCGGCCCCCTGTTCTGGCCGTTCCTGGTCTACGCCAACCTGGTCCTGTGGGGTGCCACCGGCCTGTTCGTGTGGACCCTGACCCGGGTGTCGCGGCGCTACTGGCGCCAGAGCCTGCTCCTGATCGTGGCCGTGCTCCTGCCCAGCGTGGCCAACCTGGCCCACAACCTCAACCTGGGGCCGTTCCGCCTCGTCGAGCCGACCCCGTTCCTGTTCGTGCTCACCGGGGCCGTGCTGGTCTGGGGGCTGTTCCGGTTCCGGCTGCTCGACCTGGCCCCGGCCGCCCGCACCTCGGTGTTCGAGACGATGCTGGACGCCGCGCTGGTGCTCGACCCCTACCGGCGGGTGGTGAAGCTCAACCCGGCGGCCGAGCGGGCCCTTGGCGTGCCCGGCCCCAAGGCCGTCGGGCGTCAGGTCGAGCAGCTCCTCGAGGTCGAGTCGTCGCTGGTCGAGCGGGCCGACGACCCGGTCCTGCCCGAGGAGGTGGAGCTGACCGGCCGCCGCTACGAGCTGTCGGCCACCCCCCTGGCCGACCGCAGCGGCCGGGTCACCGGCAAGGTCGTGGTGCTGCGCGACGTCACCGAGCGCCACCTCGCCCACGAGCGGCTGGTCCGCCTGGACGAGCAGCGCCGCTGGCTGCTCGGGCGGGTCGTGTGGGCCCAGGAGGAGGAGCGGCGCCGCATCGCCGGGGAGGTCCACGACGACGCCATCCAGACGATCGCCGCCGCCCGGCTGATGCTGACCACCTTCCGCGACCAGCTCACCGACGACCGCCAGCGCCGCCTGCTGGACCACCTGGAGGAGGCGGTGTCCTCCAGCCTGCGCCGGCTCCGGACCCTGGTCTTCGACCTGCGCCCGGCCCAGCTGGACGACGACGGCCTGGCCGCCGCCCTGCGCGAGTACCTGACCGAGACGGCCCGCCAGGGCGGGTTCGTGGCCCAGCTCCGCGACGACCTGGAGCGGGAGCCGCCGGCCGAGGCCCGGGTGATCGCCTACCGGATCTGCCAGGAGGCGCTCACCAACGTCCGCGTCCACGCCGGCGCCAGCCGGGTCGAGGTCCGCCTCGAGGAGGCCAAGGGCGGGCTGCTGGTGACCGTGGCCGACGACGGCGACGGCTTCGAGGCCGACCAGGTCAGGGCCACCCCCCGCCGCGGCCACCTCGGCCTGACCAGCATGTCCGAGCGGGCGACCATGGCCGACGGCTGGTGCCGGGTCAACAGCCACCCCGGCGGCGGCACCACCGTCCGCTTCTGGCTCCCGACCAAGGAGACCGGCTAGCCGGGCTAGCGCGGGACCAGGGCCAGGGCCCGGGTTGGGCTGCCGGAGCCGCCGACGATCTTGAGGGGGGCGGCGATCAGCAGGGCGCCGGTGGCCGGGAGGCGGTCGACGTTGGCCAGCTGGGTGAGGCCGTACTTGCCCGCTCCGAGCATGAAGGTGTGGCAGGGGAAGGGCGGGTCGAAGCTGTGGGCGGCGCCGGCGTCGGTGCCGACGGTCTCGACCCCGATGCCGAGGATGGGCCGCTCGGTGGCCAGCCAGCGGGCGCAGTCGACGTCGATGCCGGGGGTGTGGGGGCCGGTGTCGTCGGCGTTGAGGAAGGCGGCCTCGTCCTGGGCCCGGGCGTCCCAGCCGGTGCGGTACAGCAGCCAGCCGCCGTCGGGCAGGGGGCCGTGCTCGGCCTCGAACGCCTCCACGTCCTCGATCCGCAGCAGGTGGTCGGGGTCGGCGGCGGCCCGGTCGGCGTGGTCGAGCACCACCGCCGGGCCGACCAGGCGCCCGGGCGGGATCTGGCTGACGTCGTCCTGGTCCTTGCCGGTGACCCAGTGGATGGGGGCGTCGAGGTGGGTGCCGGTGTGCTCGCCCCCCTCAAGGGCGTTCCAGTACCAGCCGGGGCCGCGCTCGTCGTAGTGGGACAGCTCCCGGAGCCGGAACCGGGGCGTGTTGGCGAACGGCTCGGGCAGGCGCAGGATCGGGGTGTCCTCCGACAGCGGCTGGGTCAGGTCGACCACCTCGACCTGCCCGGCGGCCAGGGCGGCGACCAGGTTCTGGACGGCATCGGTCACGACGTCGGTTCTCCTTTGGGATCGGGGCGGAGGGCGCGCTGGAACTCGAAGCGGTTCTCGAGCAGGTGCAGGTCCATGTGGAAGCTCTTGGGGCCGACGGCCTCGACCTTGGCGACCAGGCAGGCCAGCTCGGGGGCGTCGATGGCGGCCACCGCGGCCTCCCGGAACTCCTCGAGGCCGGTGACCGTGGCCGCCTTGGCGATGCCGGCCGCGCGGGCGATGCCGGCCAGGTCGGAGCCGGTGGCGGTGGCGGTCGGGAACCCGCCGACACTCAGCAGGCTCTGGTTGTCGAACACGATGTGGGTGAGGTTCTTTGGGGCGTAGCGGGCCAGGGTGGTGAGGCCGCCCAGGTTCATCAGCACCGAGCCGTCGCCGTCGAGCACGACCACCTTGCGGTCGGGCTGGGACAGGGCGATGCCGAGGCCCATGGAGGAGGCCAGCCCCATGGCGTGCTCCAGGTAGAAGAAGTTGGGCCGGTGCCCGAGCGAGTACAGCTCGACCGCCACCGCCCCCATGATGGTGACGACCGCGCAGCCGGCCAGCTCGTCGTAGATCGCCGCAAGGCAGTCCACACGTTTCACGCCAGGGCCTCCCACATGAGGTCGCGGGTGAGGAGCAGGGCCACCGGGGAGAGCGACGCCTGGGCCAGGGTCGTCGCCCTGGCCACCTGGAGCTGGACGGTGGCCGGGTCGGACAGCTCGTCGGTGACGATCCCGAGGGCGTCCAGGATGGGCCGGGTGGCCCGGCCACCGGCCGTCTGCCAGGGGTCGGGCTCGCCCAGGTGGCCGCGGTCGCTGATCAGCATCAGCAGGGGAATCTTGTAGAGCTGGGCCAGGGACACGATGCCGTTGACCGACTGGAGCAGGCCATGGTTCTGCATCAGCATGGCCGACCGGCGCCCGGCCAGGTGGGCCCCGGCCGAGATGCCGATCCCCTCCTCCTCCTTGGCCAGGCGGACCAGGATCATCTCGGGGTCGTCCTCGGCCAGGCGGATGAGGTGGACCAGCCAGGTCTCGGGGAGGGCCGAGACGACCTCGACCCCGACCGCGACCAGCGCGTCGTAGACCAGCTTGGAGTGGCGCTCGGAGACCGGCACGGCTAGGCGCCCAGGTCCAGCAGCTGCTCGTGCTCGAGGCCCAGGTCGTTGACGGCGTTCCAGAGCCCGACGGCGGCCACCCTGGCCCCGGCCCGGGCGCAGGGGGCCAGGTCGTCGCGGGCCAGCAGGGCCTTGGCGCGCCGGTACAGCTCCAGCAGCTCGTCCTCGACCTCGGTGGTGGGCCGGCCGAGCAGGTCGGTTGCTCCCATGTCAGCCTCCGATGGGGGTGTCGCGCTGGTCGACGGTCCGTCTGGCCTTGAGCTCGAAGCGGGGCAGCTCCCCCACCCCGGCCCGCTCGACCTCGAACCGCAGCCCCTCATGGGCCTCGGCCAGCGCCTTGGCCAGCCGGGCGGCCAGGTCGTCCCATTCGGCGTCGGTGGTGTCGGGGGACGGCTCGACCCGCAGGGCGACCCGGTCGAAGTGGCCCTCGCGGGTCAGCAGGAGCTGGAACTCCTCGACGCTGGCCAGCTCGCGGACGATCCCCTCGACCGCCCGCGGGTAGACGTTGGTCCCTCTGACCAGCTTCATGTCGTCGACCCGGCCGAGGATGCCGCCCTCGTACAGGTCGAAGCCGCGTCCGCAGCGACAGCGCGAGGCCGGCACCTTGGCCACCAGGTCGGCGGTGCGGTAGCGCAGCAGGGGGATGATGCCGCGGCCGAAGGAGGTCACCACCCGCTCCCCCGCCTCGCCGTAGCCGACCGGTTCGCCGCTGTCGGGGTCGACCACCTCCTCGATGTAGTGGTCCTCGATGATGTGGGTGCCGCCGGGCTGGTGGCGGCACTCGAAGATCATGATGGTGCCGATCTCGGTCATGCCGGCGGTGTCGCCCGCCTTCGCCCCCCAGAGCCGCTCGATCAGCGCCTTGGTCTGGGGGATCGACCCGGCCGGCTCGCCGGACAGGATGAGCCGCTCCACCGGGCTGGCGGCGAGGTCGATGCCGAGCCGCTCGGCCTCCTGGGCCAGGCGCAGGGCGTAGGTGGGGGTGGAGGCGACCACGGTGGCCCCGAAGTCGACGATCTGTCTGACCCGGCCGTCGGTGGGCTGGGCGCCGCCGGGGACGTTCAGGGCGCCCAGCTTCTCCAGCCCGTAGTGCAGCCCCCAGAACCCGATGAAGGAGCCGTAGCCGAAGGCGACGTAGGCGGTGTCGGCCGGGCGGACCCCGAACCCCCACAGGCCGTAGCACCACATCTCGGCCTGCCAGGCCCAGTCCTTGGCCGTGTCCAGCACCCGGATGGGCTCGCGGCCGGTCGTCCCGGAGGTGGTGTGCCAGCGGATGGCCGCCTCCCGCCCGGCCACCGGCAGCAGCCCGAACGGCGGCTGCTCGCCCTGGGAGGCCATCCACTGCTCGCGGGTCAGCATGGGCAGCCGGCGCAGGTCGTCGAGCGACCTGAGCTGCTCGGGGGCGAACCCGGTCTCCTTGAACGACCGCTGGTAGAAGGGGCTGCGGGCGGCCGCCCACTCGGTCAGGCGGCGCAGCTTGGCCAGCTGGAGGGCGGTCAGCTCCTCGCGCCCCAGGGTCTCGGTCTTGGGGTTCCAGTACTCCCCGGCACCCATGTTCCGGCCTCCTTCGCTGCGTCGCGAGGTCGAGCCTGGACGCTTCGGAGCATACCGGGAACCCGATCGTTGACGGCACCCCCTGGTACCCTTGATGGAACGGGGGAAGGGGGTGTGGCCCGGGTGGAACCGATGCTGCAGGTGCTCGGCCGAGCGGTCCGGCGCGGCGGGGTGTTCCTGGTCGGCTCGGCCCTGCTGGTTGTCGGGGCGGCCATGCTGGTCCTGCCCGGCCCCGGGATCGCCGTGATACTCCTCGGCCTGGTCGTGCTCTCGGCCGAGTTCCAGTGGGCCAAGCGGGTCCTCGCCTGGGCCCGCGACCGCGGCCGGAACCTC
>DATENJ010000436.1:0-2226 GCA_035275125.1 Actinomycetes bacterium
ATCCAGCTGTCGCGCAGCCTCGTGCCACGGATGCGCGAGCGGCTCAAGGAGTACGAGGACCTGGTCCTCGGCAACGAGATCTTCGCCGCCCGGACCAAGGGCATCGGGGTCATCCCGGCCGACGTCGCCTGCTCCTACGGGGTCAGCGGGGCCCTGCTCCAGGCGGCCGGGGTGCCCGAGGACTCGCGCAAGACCGAGCCGTACCTGTTCTACGACCAGGTCGAGTTCGACGTGCCCACCGGCCGCAACGGCGACAGCTTCGACCGCTACGCCACCCTGCTGGCCCGGATCCGGGAGTCGCTCAGGATCATCGAGCAGGTCAACGAGCGGATCCCGCCCGGGCCGGTGACCGTGAAGCTGCCCAAGGTGGTCAGGGCGCCCCAGGGCCACGCCTACGTGCGCACCGAGGCGCCGCTCGGCCAGCTCTCCTACTACATGGTCTCCCACAACGAGAAGACGCCCTGGCGGTTCAAGATGCGCACGCCGTCGTTCAACAACATCTCGTCGCTGCCCTATCTGCTGAAGGGGACTCTGCTGCCCGACATGATCGCCGTGATGGGCTCGATGTTCTTCATCGTCGGGGATATCGACCGGTGATCGACGCCGCCCGCGACCTACTCGACAACTACTGGGTCCTGATGCCGGTCAAGGTGCTGGCCGTCCTGGTCCTCTTCCTGACCTTCCCGCTCCTCGTCGGGTACATGGAGCACAAGGGCATGGCCCACATGCAGGCCAGGCTCGGCCCGATGGAGGCCGGCCGCTTCCACGGCGTCCTCCAGCTGGTCGCCGACGGGATCAAGTTCGTCCAGAAGGAGTCGATCATCCCGCAGGCGGCCGACAAGTGGGTGTTCGCCCTCGCCCCGGCGGTCGCCCTGATCCCGGCCATCCTGGTCTTCGGGTTCATCCCCTACGGCCCCGACCTGGTCCCGATCCGCTCCGACGTCGGCCTGTTCGTCACCCTGGCCCTGTCCAGCGTCAGCGTCATCGGGGTGCTGATGGCCGCCTGGTCCAGCGCCAACAAGTACTCGCTGATGGGCGGGATCCGGGCCGCCGCCCAGCTGATCGCCTACGAGCTGCCGCTGGTCCTGGCCGCGGCGGCGGTGGCCATGCAGGCCGGGTCGGCCGACCTGGCCGTGATCGTTGAGCGCCAGGGCTGGTGGGGCTACATCGTCGGGCCACTGGTGATCGGGTTCTTCGTCTACGGCACGGCCGCCCTGGCCGAGCTGACCCGGCCGCCGTTCGACATGCCGGTGGCCGACTCCGAGCTGGTCTTCGGCCACCTCACCGAGTACACCGGGCTGCGGTTCGCCTTCTTCCTGCTCACCGAGTACGCCGGGATCGTGTCGCAGTCGGCGATCGCGGCCACGCTGTTCCTCGGGGGCTGGAAGGGCCCGTTCCTGGACGGGCCGTGGTGGCTGGCGATCAAGGTCCTGGCCCTGTCGTTCGTGGTCATCTGGGCCCGCGCGACCTACCCGCGACTGCGTGAGGACCAGCTCCAGTCGTTCGCCTGGCTGCGGCTGGTCCCGGTGTCGCTGGCCCTGCTCCTGGTGGTCGGCTTCCTGAAGGTCTACGAGGTGGGCATCTGATGCCAGCGCTCAAGGGGGTCGGGCTGCTCAAGGGGCTCGGCGTCACCCTCAAGACGATGACCCGGCCGGCCGTGACCCGGCAGTACCCGCACGTCAAGCCGGACCTGCCCGCCCGCACCAGGGGGGTGATCGCGCTCATCGAGGAGAACTGCACCGTGTGCATGCTCTGCGCGCGCGAGTGCCCTGACTGGTGCATCTACATCGACTCCCACAAGGAGCAGGTCGCGCCCAAGGAGGGCGGGCGCGCCCGGACCCGCAACATCCTCGACCGGTTCGCGATCGACTTCGCCCTCTGCATGTACTGCGGCATCTGTGTCGAGGTGTGCCCGTTCGACGCGCTTCACTGGAGCCCGGAGTTCGAGTACGCCGAGCACCAGATCGAGAAGCTCACCCACGAGATGGACACCCTCCGAACCTGGGCCTACTCGGTCCCCGCCCCCGACCCCCTCGAGGAGGGCGCGGTCGAGCCCAAGGAGATCGAGTCCGCCCGCAAAGCCCGAGAGGCCCTAGCCGCCAAGGCCGCCGCAGCAGCGGAAGAGGCGCAGGCCGCCGCACCGGCTCCGGCCGCCACCGGTTCGCCGGCCCCAGCATCGGCCGCCCCAGCGGCGGCCGCCTCTCCCCCGGCAGGTGCCACCGCGGA
>DATENJ010000437.1:0-10253 GCA_035275125.1 Actinomycetes bacterium
GTGACCCGTCGGTGGCTCGCGAGCCGAGCCTGGCCGTGTTCAAGCTGCCCTTGATCGTCCGCGACTCCACCGCGCCCCCACCGGCGCCCTGATCAGCGAGGTATCCAGACCCGCATGCCACCCACCTCGCGGTTGGCCCAGGCGAAGTAGGGGATGGCGCCGACGGTCAGCCCGGCCCCGTGGGCGCCGGTCGCCCGCCGCCGGACCACCGGCACCGTGACCCCGACCACGCCGTTGCCGATGTCCGGGCGCGGCCCGGCGACCGGCTCCCGCCCTGCATCCCAGCCCAGCTCCTCGAGCTCGCCCCCCGGCGGCAGGTCGGGCGACTCGATGCAGTAGACGAGCGGGCCGCGCTCGACGGCGACGCAGCCGCGCACGGCGTCGACCCGGGGGTCGGGCTCGACCACGCGGACCTCCAGGTCCAGCACCAGGACGACCGTGTCCCCCGCCTTCCAGGCCCTGGACAGCTCGGCCGTGCCCTGGCCGGCGACCAGCGGCGTGGTCCCGCCCGGTCCGGTGAGTGTCCCCGAGCGGCACCACCGCGGCACCCGCAGCGACAGGGTCCAGGCAGCGGCCGGCGTCTCCACGACCTGGACCGTGACCCGGCCGTGCCAGGGATAGCCGGTGCGGACCGACAGCCGGACGGGCCCGCCGGCCAGGTCGGCCTTGAGGTCCGCCGAGGCGTACTGGTGGAGCTGGACGCCGGTGTCGTCGCTGCTGGCCAGGTACTGCTGCCAGGAGCTCAGCAGCCGCATCAGGTTGGGCGGGCAGCAGGCGCACGGGTACCAGGAGGCGCGGGCGCCCTGGCCGGGCGGCTCGGCGGCGCGGTGGGTCCGCCGCTGCAGCGGGTTGACGTAGAAGAACCGGGTGCCGCTCAGCGAGAGCCCCGGCAGGACGCCGTTGTACATCACCCGCTCGATGGCGTCGGCGTAGGACGCCTCCCCGGTCGCCAGCAGTAGCCGCCAGCCGAGCATCACGCCGGCGATCGACGCGCAGGTCTCGGCGTACGCCCGGTCGGGAGGCAGCTCGAAGGGGTCGCCGAAGGACTCGTCACGGTGCCGGCTGCCCATCCCGCCGGTCAGGTAGGTGCGCGTGCTGACCAGGTCGCGCCAGCGGCGCTGGACGGCGTCGAGCAGGCCGTCGTCGCCGAGCTCGACGGCCACGTCGACGGCGCCGCAGTCGAGGTAGAGCTGCCGGACGGCGTGGCCGGCGACGGTCGCGGCCTCCCGGACCGGCTGGTGGTCCTGCCAGTAGGCCGCGCCGAAGCGCCCGTCGCCGAGCAGCCCATGGCCCCGCAGGTCCAGCAGCCTGGCCGCCAGGGCCAGGTAGCGCCGGTCGCCGGTGACCCGGGTCAGCTCGACCAGGGCCATCTCGATGCCGGGATGCCCGTCGACCCCGTCGCGCCCGCCGGGCCCGAGCTCCCGGTCGAGCTGGTCGGCGGCCCGGACCGCGACGGCCAGGAGCCGGTCGTCGTCCAGCGCGCGGTGCCAGGCGACCGCCGCCTGGATGAGGTGACCGGTGCAGTAGAGCTCGTGGCCCCAGTCGAGGTCCTGGTACGGGACCCCGTCGCCGACGACCTGGACATAGCTGTTGAGGTAGCCGTCGGGCCGCTGGGCCGCCGCCACCAGCCCGATCGCCTGGTCGGCGGCCGCCGCCAGGTCGGGGTCGCTGGCGCGGCCGAGCTCCCAGCCCACCGCCTCCAGCCACTTGTAGACGTCGGAGTCCAGGAACGGGAAGGTCGCGCCCGAGGTGTCGGCACGGGCCCGGTAGTGGCCGTCGTCGCCGGCCGCCAGCCGCAGGTTGTCCAGCGTCCCGGCCCGCTCCAGCTGGTCGAAGCCGTGCGGGATCGTCTGGGTGCGGTTGGTCCGCTGGCGCTCGGCCAGGAACCCGCCGACGATCGCGACCCGCGAGGGACCGAGCGCCCGGCGGCGGCCCGGCGCCGCCTCGGTGTCCCGCCTGGCCTCGGTGGTCATTTCACCGCCCCCGTCATCAGCCCGGACACGTAGTACCGCTGCAGCAGCAGGTAGACGAGCACGCAGGGGATGACCGAGATGGTGATGCCGGCCTGGAGCATCCCCCAGTCGGTCCCGCCGAGGCTGGTCTCGGTCCGGGCCGCGGCCAGGATCAGCGGCAGGGTGAAGCTCGACCCCTTGCTCATGATCACCAGGGCGCCGAGGAACTCGTTCCACGACATGATGAAGGCGAACAGGGCGACGGTGACGATCGCCGGCACGGTGGACGGGACCAGGACCCTGATGAGGACCTGGAGGGAGGACGCGCCGTCAACGATGGCCGCCTCCTCCAGCTCCCGGGGGACGGCGCTGAGGCTGTTGCGCAGGACATAGAGGCTGAAGGGCAGCTGGATGGCGGTGTGCAGGATGGCCAGGCCGACAAGGGTGTTGGTCAGCCCGACCCGGGCGAACAGCAGGAACATCGGCGTCAGCAGGGCCTGGTAGGGGACGATCAGCGCCAGCAGCAGGACGACGAAGATGACCTCCTTGCCGGGGATCCGGAACCGGGCCAGCGCGTAGGCGGCGGGCACGGTGAGCAGCAGCGTGAACGCGATCGCCAGCAGCGCCGTACCGAGGCTGTTGACCAGGTAGGTGGGCAGCCCCTGCTGGTAGTTCCAGAGCCGCTGGTAGCTGTCGAGGCTCAGCGAGTGCGGCAGGTAGGTCGGCGGCGAGGCGGCCGCCTCGGCGGTTGGCTTCACCGAGGCGAGCAGGGACGCCACCAGCGGCAGGAGCATGACCGTGGCGATGGCGATGCACAGGGCACCGATCAGGTACCGGGTGCGGCCGGCGTGTGTGTGGGTGCGCACGCCGACGGGCCGGGCCCGGCGCCGCTCAAGGGTCGCGGTCACGCGTGGCTCCGGCGGGTGAGCAGCAGCTGCACGACCGTGAAAGCCAGGATGGTCAGGGCCAGGATCAACGAAAGGGCCGCGCCGTAGCCGAGCCGCAGGTACGGGAAGGAGTTCAGGTACACGTAGAAGACCGAGGTCGCGGTCTCGTTCTGCGGCTGCCCGGCGGTCATGATGTAGAACTGGTCGAAGGCGAGCAGCGAGCCGATGATGCTCACCAGGGTCACCAGCAGCACCGTGCGCAGGGTCAGGGGCAGGATCACCCGAGTGACCCGCTGCCAGTAGCTGGCCCCGTCGACCAGGCTCGCCTCGGTGATCTCGGTCGGGATGGCCTGGATGGCGCCGACGAACAGGATCATCCCGAACCCGATGACCTTCCAGGTCACCGAGGCGATGATGGCCAGGTTGGAGCGGTCGGCGTCCACCCCCAGCCACAGCACCGGCTTGGAGATCACCCCGAGATCGAGAAGGGCCCGGTTGATCAGGCCGAAATCGGTGCTGAAGAGCCAGTACCAGAGCAGGCTCGACACCCCGAGGCCGATCACCACCGGGATGAACACCGTCGTCCGGGTGAACCTGCGCAGCCGCGAGGGCTGGGAGACCAGCAGGGCCAGCAGGTAGCCGCCGACGATCAGGAGCGGCGTGATCATCGCGGTGTACTTCAGGGTGAAGAGGAACGACACCCAGTACTGGTGGTCGGCGAAGGCCCGCTGGTAGTTGCCGAGGCCCACAGGTCGTGGCGGGGTGATCAGCGACCAGTCGTGGAACGACATCCAGATCATCTGGCCGAGCGGGTAGACGGTGAACGCCAGGACGAAGAGGAGCGCCGGGGCCAGGTAGGCCATCCCGACAAGACGGCTTCGCGGGCCCCGGGGCAAGGCGGTCCTCCAGGTCACGGACTACTGGCCGGCGATGCTCTTCATCGCCGTCTTGGCGTCCGCGATGACGGTGTCGAGGTTGTCGTCACTGTAGTAGGCACGCTGGAGCATCTTCAGCCATGGGCCCTGGGGCGAGTTGATCTGCTCGAAGAAGGTCAGCGTGTAGGGCGTGCGGCCGACGTTCAGGGCCTTGGCCACGTCCTGGACCAGCGGCTCGGCCTCGAAGTACTTGTTCTCGACCATGTCGGAGCGGGTGGTCAGGTTGAGGGCCTTGGCGTACACCTCGACCTGCACGTCGTCCGAGAGCAGGAACTTCATGAAGTTGACGGCGTCGTCGACCCGGTCGCTGCCCTTCGGCACCACCACCAGGTCGCCGCCGATGAACGAGGCCGAGGAGTTGGGCGCCATCCCCGGCAGCAGGGCGATGCCGAAGTCCATCTTCGGGTTCTGCTGGCGGGCGAGCGTGATGTTGAAGTTGCCCGTGCCCATCATGCCCACCTTGCCCGACCCGAACTGCAGGTGGAACGTCTCGCCGTTCTCGGTCCGGTCGCCCTCGTGGACGTTGCCGGCGTTGACCATGTCGCGGGTCCACTGGAGGACCTGTTTGACCCCGTCGCCGACCAGCGGCTCGTCGCCAGGGCCGGCCGCCTCGATCTTGGCCCCCGAGGCCCACATCAGCGGCCCGACGGTGAAGATGTTGCAGCCGGCGCAGTTGCCCGGCAGGTAGTAGCCCTTGATGTCGCCGCCGAGGGCGGTGATCTTGTCGGCGTAGGCGCGCACCTCGGCCAGGCTGGTGGGCGGCTTGTCGGGGTCGAGCCCGGCCTTCTTGAAGAGGTCCTTGTTGTAGAAGAGCGCCGACACGTCGGCGTACAGCGGCACCCCGTAGAGCCGGTTCTCGAAGGTGGCGACCGTCATGTGCCCCTTGCTGGCCGTCTTGAGCTCCGGCCAGGAGCTGATGCGGTCGGTGAGGTCGACGAGCTGCTGGGCCTTCTCGAACTGGGGGGCGTAGATGAGGTCCATGCCCATCAGGTCCGGCACCTCGCCGGACGCGATCCCCTGGGCGATCTTGCCGACCATCTCGGTGTGCGGGATGTAGGTCAGCTTGATCTTGCAGTTGGGGTTCTTGGCGTTCCAGGCCGCCACGAGCATGTCGACCATCTGCTTGTTGCCGCCCGAGCGCTCCCACATGGTGAGCTCGCCGTTGCTGGCACATGCGGTGGTGGCCTGGCTCGGGGCGGCGGCCGGCGTCGAGTCGGAATCCTTCCCGCAGGCCGCGACCAGCAGGGCCGCGATGACCATCAGGACGGGCCACCTGAGACGAGTCCTCATCCCACGCTCCTCCGTGTCGGGTTCGACCCGGGAGGAGAATACGATTGCATACATTCGATTTCAATAGGCCGGGGAGCTCGGCTCAGGTGACGAGCTCGCGGGGGGCCGCCGGGGTGGCGTCGGCGGTCGCCTCCGCAATGACGGGCGATGGCCTGAAGCCCTTGACCATGAGGTAGATGCCGAGCGACAGCTCCCAGACGAACTCCGGGGCCGCCGCGAGGGTCTTCAGCGCGGAGTCCGGCTCGATCACGCCGAGCAGCGCCGCGGTCCCACCAGCGAGGAGGACGGGACCGGCGACGAGCCCCAGCAGGGCCATGCCCCGCGGCACCAGGCCGGACCGGTACATCAGGTAGCCGAGGATCAGGCCGTTCCCGACGCCGACGATGAAGCCCGGCCCGAGCAGGAACGTCCAGTCATGGATCGCCACCAGCGACTGGCCGACGGTCACGAACGTGGCCGGATCCCCTCCGGCTCCCGTGAAGTCCTGCCGCAGCGTGAGGACCGAGAGGAGGCTGACGATGCCGATGGCGATGAAGGTGCACTCGACGAGACGAGCCCCGACATAGCCGAGCGCGAGCGCCTCGTTCTGCCGCTTGAGGATGGGGAACAGCACGACGGCGGTGCCGACGTTGGCGATGATGAGGAGGACCTCGAGCAGGGCGCCGAGGGCCACGCCCCCGTCGGCGCCGGCCCCGACGATGAAGTTGGCGTCCTCCAGCACCGGGGTGTAGAGCACGAGCGCCGCCGGGATCGAGGTGAGGAAGGTGATGATGAAGAGCGCGCCAGCAACGCGTGCGGACCTTCTGGTGGTGTCCATCTGGGCTCCTTTCCTAGCTGGGGTCGACCTGGGTGACCGAGACCAATGGCAGGCCGACGTCGCGAACCTTCCCGAGCAGGCCGTACAGCGCGGCCTGGTCGACGACCGGGCCGTGGATGCGGGTGGTGCCGTCGCCGTCGTGGGTGAAGGTCATCCCGTCGAACCAGGCCGCCCATCGGGTGTCGAGGTGACCCTTGAGGCGGATCTCGTACCGTCCGGCCCCCGGACCGGCGCCAGCCGGTGGGTGCGTGTCGCCCATGGAAGCCTCCTTTCCGCTGGTCAGTCCGTGGGTCTGGTCGGACGGTAGAAGCGGATGTGGTGAGGAGACATCACCAGGTGTGGTGATTGACGCGGTGATTTGCGCGAGGGAGCTCGGTCAGCGGTCGCGGGTGCGCGACAGCAGGTTGAGCTGGGCGGCTTGGCGCACCGCGGCCCGGCGGCTGTTGACGCCGAGCTTGGCGTAGATGCTCTTGGTGTGCGTCCGCAGCGTGTTCAGGGACACCGAGAGCTCACGGGCGATGTCGGGGCCGCCGAGGTCGGTCCCGAGCAGCCGGAGCACGTCGAGCTCGCGTTCGCTCAGGGGCTCGACGAGACGCTGCCCGGCGGGGCTGTCGACGCTCAGCAGCCGGCGGGCGTAGTCCCAGGTGGTCCGCTCTCTCGCGACCCTTCGCAGCAGCGACGCCATCGGTGGTCCCTCGGCGGCGAACACGCGGACGTACCCCTCCGGTTCGGCCAGGGTCAGCGCACGCTCCAGCGCCGCCAGCGCACCCGGGACGTCGTCGCCGGCGTGGGCGGTGAGCGCCTGGAGCACCAGGATCTCGATGACACTTCCCGCCCGCTCCCCCGCCTCGGCCGCCTGGAGAAGGCGCTCCAGGAGCCGGGCGGCAGCGTGCAGCTGGGGCGCTGCGCGCTGCTCCCGGTACCGGGCCAAAAGCACCCTGGCCAGGGTGATGTGCTCGAACTCGCGCAGGTAGGACAGGTCGTCGGTGGCTGAAAGGCCCTGCTCGCGGGCCCACGCGGAGGCTTCGCCCACACGACCGTTGGCGGCCAGCGCGCGTGCCCTCAGCGCCGGGATCGGCCGCACGTTCGGGGCGAAGTCGCCCGTGTACACCCGCTGCGCCTCCTCCAGCAGGTCGAGGGCGCCGTCCAGGTCTCCCTCGGCCTCCCGGACTCGCGCCATCGCGACCCGCCAGCGATACGGGTTCTGCGGCAGCCAGGTGTGCTCGCCCAGCTCCTCGGCGTGCAGCAGGTGCCGGGTGGCGGCGGCCAGGTCGTCACGCTCGCAGGCGATCTGGCTCATCCCCACGTACATGTCGGCCGTTCCCCGCAGCACGGTCCCGTCCTGGTTGGAGGCGAGTCGCAGCGCCTCCTCATAGGTGCGCAGCGCCTCGCTCAGGCGACCTTGGGTGCTCCGGATGTCCGCCAGCGTGATCGAGCAGCCGAGGACGTCGGCGATGTGCCCGGTGCGCCGCATCCCCTCGACACAGACGGAGTAGGCCCGGTGCGCGGCCTCGAGGTCTCCGTCACCCCAGAGTGCGAGCCCCAGAAGGGCCGACGCCCCGGCTCGGGTGAGGTGGTCGTTCTCAGCCGCACGGTGGATCGCCCGCCGGGCGTGGCCGACGGTGGCGGGCCCGTCGCCCCGGACCAGGGCAAGGGCGGCACGGTACATCTCGACCGCCCCGGGAAGGCGCGCAAGCTCTGCCTCGTCCACGACGACCATCCCGGCCGGCGGGGCCCACCCGCCCTCGACGTCGCCGGCGGGCTCCAGCCACCGCTCGGCGTCCGACAGCCGGTCCTCGACGTCTTCGAGCTCCCCGCTCGACATCAACGCCCCGATGAAGCCCACCGCGAGCACCGGCCTGACCCGGACCAGGTCGTCGGGGATGACGTCCAGCCAGCCACGGATCGTGGCCTCCTGCCGGCTCCGGCGCAGCTCCGGGATCGCCAGCTCGACCAGGCCCGCCGCTCGCTCGACGTCCCCGGCGGCCAGCGCGTGGCGGATCGCCTCCGCTGGCTCCCCGTCCTGCTCGTACCACCGGCTCGCGCGGTGGTGCAGGGCCGCCATCTGGTCGGGATGCTCGTCCAGAAGCCGGGTGCGCAGGACGTCCGCGAACAGGTGGTGGTAGCGGTACCAGCGGCGGCGGTCGTCGAGCGGGACCACGAACAGGTTCGCTCGGTCCAGCGACTCGAGCATGGCCTTCCCGCCGTGCTGGCCGGTGACGGCGTCGCACAGTGGGCCGCTCAGCCGGTCAAGGACGGACGTCTGGAGCAGGAAGTGACGGACGTGGTCGGGCTGGCGCTGGAGGACCTCCTCGGCCAGGTAGTCGACGATGTAGCGGTCGTCCCCCGCGAACCCCGCGATGAAGGCGGCGACGTCGTCCCGCCCCTGCATCGACAGCGCGGCCAGCTGGAGCGCGGCGATCCACCCTTCGGTGCGCCCCTCCAGCGCGGCGACGTCGGCTGCGGTCAGCGCCAGCCCCATGACCCCGTTGAGATACGCCGCGGCCTCTCCGGAGGTGAAGCGCAGGTCGGCGGCGCGGATCTCGACGAGCTCGCCACGCCCTCGCAACCGCGCCAGCGGCAACGCCGGGTCGGCGCGGCTGGTGATCACCAGGTGGAGCTGTGGGGGCAGGTGCTCCAGCAGGAAGGCCATCCCGTCCTGCACCTCGTCCGCCTCGATGAGGTGGTAGTCGTCGAGCACCAGCACGACGTCGTTCGGGAGCGCGCTGAGCTCGTTGAGCAGCGTGGCAAGGACCGCTTCGACCGGCGGCTGGGGCGACTCCAGGAGCGAGAGCGCACGTCCGCCGACCCCCTCCGCCGCCGTCTCGAGGGCGCCGATGAGGTAGGTCCAGAACAACGTCGGGTTGTTGTCGCTCTTGTCGAGCGAGAGCCACGCGACGGACCGTCCGTCGGCCGAGACGGCGGCCAGCCACTCGGCCAGTAGCGTCGTCTTGCCGAACCCGGCCGGGGCCGACACCAGCGTCAGCTTCGGGTCCGACTCCCGGCTCAGGCGCTCGAGCAGTCTCGGGCGCGCCACCAGACCGCTTCGCCGCCTGGGGACGTGGAGCTTGGTCGCCAGCAGTGGGCTCGCCATCATCGGGCACCCTTCACGGGCAGGATGGCGGCGGCGCCGACGATGGCGCAGACCCCTGCGACCGCGTACAGCACGCCGTAGCTGCCGCCGCCGATCGACAGGACGGCCGGCGCGATGGCAGGCGCGACCGAGAAGGGAAGCGCGCCGGCGATGTTGAACACGCCGAGGTCCTTGGCGGCGTTGTCGACGTCCGGCAGCACGTCGACAGCGAGCGCGAGGTCGACGGCCACGTACACGCCGAAGCCGAGCCCGCCGATGGCCATGCCGACGAGGAACCCGTTGAAGTCGCTGGCGACGGCGAGCGCGAACATCGCCAGGCCGTACACGACCGACGCGCTGAGGACGAAGACCTTCCGCCGGCCCGTCCGGTCAGAGAGCCGGCCACCGGTGACGGAGGCGGCGACCACGACGGCGGACTGCACGAGGGTGCCGAGGAAGATCTGCCGCGGCACATCGGCTTCGGCCGTACCGATCTTGTCCAGCAGGTAGTAGACCTGGTAGGTCGTCAGGAAGGCGTAGGCCAGGACGAACAGGAAGCGGCTGGCGAACGCCCAGGCGAAGTCCGGGCTCTCGCGCGGGTTGACATAGAACGTGCTGGCGAACTCCCGCAGCGACCAGGCCGGCCGGTCCTCCCTGGCGAGCCGGCGGTCGTCCAGCCTGACCGCGAAGAGCAGGACGAAGAACCCGCCGATCGCGCACGGGGCCAGGAACATGGCGAGCCGGCTGCCGCTGAACAGCTGGACCAGGAAGGTGCCGCTCACCGACGCGATCGGCACACAGACACCCAGGACCCCGGCGACCAGGCCGCGCTGTGTGGCCGGGACCTGGTCTGGCAGCACCGCCACCAGGGCGGCGAGCAGTGCGTTGAAGAGCAGCTGGGCGATGCACCAGCCGACGAGGACGACCGGGATGCTGGGGGCCAGCGCGACGATCAGGATGCCGAGGGAGCCGCCCAGCAGGCCGGTCACCATCCAGGGCCGCCGCATGCCCAGCCGCGAGGCGGTGCGGTCACTCAGCTTGCCGAAGAACGGATTCCCCACCATGGCCAGCAGGGCGCCGGTCCCGGTGACCACCGCCAGGCTGCTCGGCGCCTGGTCGATCCCCACCAGCGAGTTGACCTTCAACGCCAAGGTGACCAGCAGGGGCGCGAGGAACAGCAGGCTGGTGCTGATGAACGCCAAGGTGTACAGCGAGATGAACCCCCACCCGACCCGGCGCGCCTCGGCCGCGGTCGGGTGCTCCAGCCGGTCCAGCCCGGTGCTGGCAGCGGTGTGCTCT
>DATENJ010000438.1:0-6541 GCA_035275125.1 Actinomycetes bacterium
GCCCCCCTGGGGCGCCGCCGCGCCCGATCCGGATCCGGTCCCCGATGCGCATAGATGGAGCGTCGACCGGTTCGCCGGTTTCCTTGACGCCGCCTCTTGCCCGATCGCCCGTTCCTGCCGACACCGCAGGAAAGGACCCGACCCGGGAGATCGGCCCTGCGTCAGCTCGTGCGTGTCGTCGTCGCCACCTCGGCCCTGCTGGGGGCCCTCGGGGTGGCCGCCCCGGCGGGCGCCGAGACGGCCCAGCAGTGCCACACCGTCCTCAACCAGTACCGGGCCAAGGCCGGCCTGGCCAAGGCGTCCAGCACCTCGATCCCGGCCCTGGCCGCGGCCGCCGGCAAGCACGCCGCCTACCGGGTCAACGTCGACCCCGGCGACTCGATCCTGCTGACCAGCCTCGGCCTGCCCGACCTGGGCCTGTTCGGGCCCGACCTGAACGCCCACCTGGAGACGCCGGCCCTGACCCGGCTCGGCTTCACCGGCGTCAACCCCTGGGACCGGACCCGGGCGGCCAAGCTGGCCGACGGCACCTGGCGCTACCAGTACGAGGACGTGACCACGGCCACCGGCATCCCCGCGGCCCAGCTCGAGGGGGTCCGCAGCTGGATCGACGCCCCCTACCACCGCCTGCCCCTGCTGGACGCCAACACCCGCCACGTCGGCTGCGCGGCCACCGAGCGGGAGGTCGCCGGCCGCCGCTATGCGGCCGAGGTGCTGGAGATGGCCGCCACCTGGAAGGACACGACCAAGCGGATCACCGTCTACCCGGCCCCCGGCCAGACCGGCGTGCCGACAGTGTTCAACCGCTGCCAGGAGCACCCGACCCCGTTCGGCGGCACCTGCGACCCGGCCCACCCCAGCCAGCCCGTCGGCTACGTCGTCAGCCTCCAGGCCGACGGCTACCACGCCATGAAGATCCAGGGGATCGCCTTCTCCAAGGGCTCGGCCCGGGCGCCGGTCGACATCCACCGGGCCGTCCGCGCCCGGACCAGCAAGTCGACGGTGGCCAGCTCGGCCTTTGACCCCAACCTGCCGGCGAATGCCGCCATGCTCGCCGCCAAGGCCCCCCTGAGCGCCCACACGATCTACAACGTCCGCGTCTCCGGCTACGTCCAGGCCGCCAAGGACGGCAAGTGGGTCCAGTTCAAGACCCGCGCCTGGTCGTTCACCACCGCCTGACCCCACTCCCCGTCACCCCGGGGATTCCTGCTCCCGTCTGGCCATGGTTGGTCCTTCCTGCCGGTTCGGTGGCGTTTTCTCCACTAAAGGTCGCATCGTCAGATGCCGAGTACAGATTGAGCTTTTCGTTACGCTCGGAACCTGCGAGCATCTACGCGCCGCACCCGGGGGGGAGCAATGGGAGAGCAGGCCGTCGCGGACACGCTGGTCCTTCCGAAGCAGCTCGAGCTCACACCGGCGCTGCGGAACCTGATCGAGACGGTCGTCCCCAGCGGCTCCCACTGCCTGAACGTTGGCCGCCGGGCCCGCGCCCTCAACGTGTGGCTGACCCGGCACGGCTGCACCCACATCACCGCCGACGAGTCGCACGTGCCGGCGCTCCCGTTCGAGCCCGAGTCGTTCGACGCCGCCCTGCTGATCGGCGTGCTCGACCGGCTCACCGAGCCCTACCTGGCGGCCAGGCAGCTGCACCGCGTCCTGCGCCCCGGGGGTGTGCTGCTGGTCACCGCGGCCAACGACTGCTACTGGCGCCGGCGCCTCGACCGGGTCGTGGGGGGCGAGGAGCAGCGCTCCAGCTCCTACACCCCGGCCTCGCTGCGCCGGCTGCTGCTCGACGCCGGCTTCAGCCTCGTCGGGGTCGAGGGCCAGGACGGCGCCATCGTCCGCGACCTCCCGCTCGCCGGCCGGTTCTCCAGAGGCCACAGCTCGGCCCCTTACCGGGTCGCCGAGCGGTTCTTCCCGGCCCTGCTCGGGTCGCGCGTCGGCGCCTTCGCGGTCAGGCTCTGAGGCCGCCGTCCTCCTCGTCGGGGACCGGGACCGTCTCGCGTTCGCTGGGATGGGCCAGCCGCACGTGCAGGTCGACGTTCAGGCGCGCCATCTCCGGGCTCTCGGCCTGATCGGAGATACCGCACATCGTGCAGACCCAGCGGTAAAGCGGCTTTTTCATCCCACCTCCGGACGTGTCCGGACACTCTAACGCACCCTGCCGGCGCCGTTTGCCAGAGCCCAACCCGGCCCGATATGGTGCGGCCGCTTCCCCGGCGCAGCTCGTCATCACCCTGTCGGCAATCTTGGCCTCCAGGTGGAGCCTTCGCGTCCCAATACCGGTCAGATCGAATTGCATGTGCAGGGGGGCGTCCGCTGTTGAATCTGCGTTTGCGGCATGAGCAAGGCGCACGGCAAGTCCGGTCCACACCTCCCCAGGTCGTCCTCGAACACCCCACCAGGCCGAGCACGGTCCCTCTCGCCGAGGGGCCGGCCGGCCGCCGCGCGGCCAGCCGAAGCCCGTCGGCCAGGGCCCGTACGCAGCGGCAACGCCTGGCCACGGTGCTGCGGTTCGCCGCCGTGGGGGCCAGCGGGATCGTGGTCAACCAGCTGATCCTGTGGCTCTGGGTCGCCGGCGGCGAGCAGCACTACCTGCTCGGCGCCGTGGTCGCGACCCAGGGGTCGTCGACCTGGAACTTTTTCCTGACCGAGCGCTACGTCTTCGGCGGAGCGGGCGGCCGGCGGTTGCGCTCGCGGTTCCTGCTGTTCCTCGGGATGAACAACTCGACACTGCTTCTGCGCATCCCCGTCCTGGCCCTGCTGACGTCATTTCTCGGCATCAATTATCTGGTTTCGAACTTCCTCACCCTGGTTGTCCTGTTTCTGCTGCGGTTCCTGGTTAGCGACCGCCTCATCTGGAAGCCGGCCGCCGCACCCCCCGTCCGTCCCGCCACCGCCCGGACAGGCGCCGCGCCCGCCGCCCGGGCCGCCACGCCAGCGCCCCGCTACCTCTACCAGGTGGGCGGCTTCGTCTCGGTCGGGTCCGACATCCAGCTCCGCGAGCTCCAGTACTTCCGGGTGCGGGCGCTGGAGGCCCGCCCCGACCTCCGGATCCGGGTCCAGCCGGTGGGCGAGCGGGGCCTGCGGGCCCGGTCGCTGGTCACCCACGGGCCGAGCTTCGTCACCTACGAGGAGCACCTCGGCCAGCTCGGCGGCAACTTCCGGCTCGACTTCGAGCGCGACCGGATCGATGTGGCCGTGGCCCCGCTGCTCGGCCGCTCCCCGCATGTCGTCTACACCAACGTGGTCGAGGCGCTGCTGCGGTTCGTGCTCGTCTCGCGCGGCTGCCTGCTGCTGCACTCGGCCACCGTCGAGCTGGACGGGCACGGCGTGATGCTCACGGCCCGGACCGACACCGGCAAGACCAGCACCATCCTGCGGCTGCTGCGCGAGCACGGGGGCGGGTTCCTGGCCGACGACATGACGATCGTCGAGCCGGGCGGCCGCGCCTACTGCTACCCCAAGCCGCTGACCATCAGCGCCCACACCGTCCAGGCCATCGCCCAGCACACCCTGACCCGCCCCGAGCAGCTCAAGCTGGCCGTGCAGAGCCGCCTCCACTCCAAGGGCGGGCGCCGCATCGGCAGCCGCCTGGGGGAGCTGAACCTGCCGATCATGGCCCTGAACGCCACCACCCAGGCGCTCATCCCGCCCCCCAAGTACATGGCCCACCGGCTGGTCCGGACCCGGTACCTGCCCTCGACCCGGGTGCGGGAGCTGTTCGTGATCGCCCGGGGCGACGCCGATCTCGAGGAGCTCGACCACCAGACGGCCGTCGACCTGATGATCGAGAACACCGACGACGCCTACGGCTTCCCCCCGTTCCACTCTTTCGCCCCGGCCATCTCGATCGAGGGCGACGACTACGGCCGGCTGCGCGAGCGCGAGCGCGACCTGCTGACCAGCTTCCTGGCCGGGGTCCGGGTGCGGCGCCTGACCCGCGACGACTTCTCCTGGGCCGAGGCCATCCCCACGCTCATCAACGGTCGCCGCCGGGCGGCGTCCGACCTGGCCGTGCCCGAGCTGGCCGTGCCGGAGCTGGAACGGCTGGCCGAGCACCCGCCCACCCAGTCCGCCTGAGCAACGAGATGACCGGTCCCGTCCGCCCACCTGGCCGCCAGCGGCGGTGGGCCCCACAACTTGGCGAGGGATGATCCCGTGGCATCCGACCTGGCACCGCGCCGCCGCACCACCGGCATCCTGATCCTGGCCGTGCTCCTGGTCGCCGGGGTGGCGCTGGCCCCCGCCCCGGCCCTGGGCGCGCCCAGCTCCACCCTCACCCGCTACCCCTACCTCACCGACCTGACCGGCGGGTCGGTGACGGTCAACTGGGCCACCACCCGCACCTCGGCCGTGACCGCGTCGGTGACCATCGGCAAGGTCGGGGCCTCGCCGGCCTGCGCCAGCAGCACCGTCGCCGCCACCCGGACCAGCATCACCGTCAAGTCGGTGCCCCAGTACCAGTGGCGGGCCACCGTGCCCGACCTGGAACGCGACGCCACCTACTGCTACCGCGTGTACCTGGGCACCAGCCCAAGGACCGACCTGCTCGGCTCCGACCCGTCGCCGACGTTCCGGGGCGAGCTCCCCGAGCGGCCGGCCGGGCCCTTCAGCTTCGCCGTGTTTGGCGACTGGGGCCAGGCCAACTCGGGCAGCGCCAACCCCAACCAGGAGGCCCTGCTGGCCCGGCTGGCCAAGAGCGACGCCCGGTTCGCCGTCGGCACCGGGGACATCGCCAACCCCTCGGGCAGCCAGTCCAACTACGGCGACCTCTACCAGACCGGCAGCAGCGTCAGCGGCGTCTACGGGCCCAGGTTCTGGGCCGTGCCCGGGCGGTCGCTGCCGTACTTCCCGGCCGTCGGCAACCACACGCCCAACAGCACCTTCCTGCTCAACTGGCCCCAGCCACGGGCCGTGGCCAGCTCAAGCGGCCGCTACCAGCTCGACAGCTACTGCTGTCTGAACGAGACCAGCTCCAAGGACTACGCCAGCGCCTGGTACGCCTTCGACGCCGGTGGGGCCCGGTTCTACGTCCTCCAGACGGCCTGGGACGCCGGCAACCTGGGCGAGGGCACCCAGTACAAGAACGACTACGACTACCACTGGACCCCGGCCAGCCCCGAGTACAAGTGGCTGGAGGCCGACCTGGCCGCCCACACCTCGACACCGCTCAAGTTCGCCTTCTTCCACTACCCGCTGTACTCCGACCAGAGCAGCCAGACCTCCAACGCCTTCCTCCAGGGGGCCGGCAGCCTCGAGGGGCTGCTGAGCCGCAACGGGGTCGACGTCGCCTTCAGCGGCCACGCGCATCTGTACCAGCGCAACCTCAAGCCACACGCCGGCAGCCTCGTCAGCTACGTCAGCGGCGGCGGGGGAGCGTCGCTGGCCTCGATCGGCAGCGCCGGCTGCAGCGAGACCGACGCCTACGGCATCGGCTGGAAGGGCACCACCAGCACCGGCGCCGCCTGCGGAGCCGCCCACGCCCCGACCAGCACCGACCAGGTCCACCATTTCCTCCTGGTCAAGGTCGACGGCACCAGGGTCACGGTCACCCCGACCAACGCCGCCGGCGACACCTTCGACATCGCCACCTACCAGTTCGGCACCGACGGGGCCGGCCTCCCGACGCCACCGGCCAGTCTCACCGCCACCGCCGTCAGCACCAGCCAGATCAACCTGACCTGGCAGCCCGGCGCCGACGACATCGGCGTCAACAGCTACAAGATCCTCCGGGACGGGGCCGAGCTGGCCACCGTGCGGGGCTGGACGACGACGTTCGCCGACCGCGGCCTCCCCGCGGACAGCCCGCACAGCTACCGGGTGGTCGCCGCCGACGGCAACGGCAACACCTCGGGGCCGTCGGCCGAGGCGACGGCCACCACCAAACGGCAGGGAACCGTGCTGCGGTTCCAGCCGACCAAGGACACCTACGTCAACGCCGACACCCCGACCACCGCCTACGGCACCAAGACCAGGACCGACGCCGACAACAGCCCGGTCAAGAAGACCCTGATGGCCTTCAACGTGACCGGCACCGGCGGCTGCCCGATCGCGGTTGCCCACCTGCGCCTGTACAACGTCGACGCGTCCCCAAGAGGCGGGGAGTTCCGCCCGCTCGCCGACCTCGGCTGGAACGAGCAGACGGTGACCTGGGAGGACGCCCCGGCCACCGACGCCCCGGTCTTCGCCCGCCTCGACGGCGTCACCAAGAAGACCTGGTACGAGGTGGAGGTGACCTCCCAGGTTCACGGGGACGGCCCGGTGGGGCTGGCCATCACCTCGACCGCGTTCGACGGCGCCGGCTACTCCTCCAAGGAGGGCCCGGTGAGCCAGCGGCCCGAGCTGGTCGTGGAGTGCGCGTCGCCGTGAGCCTCCGCGACCGGGTCACCCGCGACCGGCTAGCCTCGGCGGCCCGGTCGGTCCGGCTCGACGAGCTTGTCGCCGAGCCGGTGGGTGCGGTGGCGCCGTTCGTGGGTCGCGTTGGCGGGTCGGCCGGTGGGGCCGCCCCGGGTGACTGGGGCGACTCGGCCGATGACGC
>DATENJ010000439.1:0-2512 GCA_035275125.1 Actinomycetes bacterium
TACGAGACGGCCGCCCACCTGCTGGCCGAGGCGGTCGAGCAGTCCGGCGCCGACCAGGAGCTCCAGGCGGCGGCCAGGCGGGCCGGCCAGGAGGCGGGCCGGCGCGAGCTGACGGCGGCCGGCGGGCCGGGGATCGAGCGGGTGCTGGCGGCCAGGGGATATGAGCCGTACCGCGACGGGCCGTCGCTGCGGCTGCGCAACTGCCCCTTCGCCAACCTCGCCGGCGAGTACCCGGTGCTGGTCTGCGCCATGAACCTGTACCTGATCGAGGGCCTGCTGGAGGGGATCGGGGAGCCGGCCGGCCGGGCGGCCATGGACCCGGCCCCGGGCCGCTGCTGTGTGGCCGTGAGCGACCAGGCCGCCGCCGGCTTCTAAAGGCAACTAGGATTGACATAGAAAGGGAGCCCGTGGTTGGCTGAGGTCATGGCAGTCCACCTGGCCCAGGTCAACGTGGCCACCCTCCGAGCCCCGCTGGACGGGCCCGAGCTGGCCGGGTTCGTGGCCCAGCTGGAGCCGCTCAACGCCCTGGCCGACCAGAGCCCCGGGTTCGTCTGGCGGCTCCAGACCGAGGACGGCGACGCCACCGCCATCCGGCCCTTCGACGACGACCGGGTGATGGTCAACCTGTCGGTCTGGTCGTCGCTGGAGGCGCTGCGCACCTTCGTCTACGCCACCCGGCACCTGGAGGTGATGCGCCACCGCCGGGACTGGTTCCACCGCATGCCCGACCCGTATCTGGCCCTGTGGTGGGTGCCGGCCGGCACCATCCCGACCGTGGCCGAGGCCAGGGACCGCCTCGAGCTCCTGGCCGCCAAGGGCCCGACCGCGGACGCCTTCACCTTCCGGGCGCCGTTCGGTGAGCCGGCGGACGCGACCCCCTAGGGTCGCCGCCGGGCGCCGTTCGCGGCCAGGATCCGCTCCAGCAGCTGGGCCACCCCGTCCTCGACGTTGGCCGCGGTGACCTCGTCGGCGGCGTCCAGGACCTCCTGGGTGGCGTTGGCCACCGCCACCGCCGTGCCCGCCCACTGCAGCATGGCCAGGTCGTTGGGCATGTCGCCGACGGCCACGACCTCGGAGGCGTCGACCCCGAGGCGGTGGCAGAGCCGCGCAAGGGCGGAGGCCTTGGTCACCCCGGCGGCCGAGATCTCGACCAGCCGCAGGCCGGCCCAGGTGGCCACGGCGTCGTCGCCGACTGCCCGGCGGGCCCGCTCGGTGAGCTCCTCGAAGGCCAGGGTCGGGTGGCGGACCAGCAGCTTGATCACGGGACCGGTGATCAGCGCAAGGGCGTCGGCCTCCAGCGCCTCGGGCAGGACGGCGCTCGGGTCCTCGGCCCAGCCCGGCTCGCGGCCGAACCCGCCCTCCAGCTCGACCGCGAACAGCGCCCCCGGGATGGCGTCGCGCAGGGCGTGGACCAGCCGGGTGGCCAGCTCCGCGGCCAGCGGGGTGGCGTCGACCATGGTCCCGGCGTCCAGGTCCCAGACCAGGGCGCCGTTGGCGCAGATGGCGATGCCGCCGACCCCGATCCGCTCGGCGATCGGGCCAAGGCTGCGGGGCGGGCGGCCGCTCACCAGCACCACCGTGACGCCGGCCGCCTTGGCCGCGGCCAGGGCGTCCCGGGTCCGCTCCGAGACCGTCTCGTCGGGCAGGAGCAGGGTGCCGTCGAGGTCGCTGGCGACCAGCCTGATGCCGTCCACGGCCCCACGGTACCGGCGGCCGGAGCCGGGTCGTCGCCGCATCTACCGGGGTGAGCTCCGGCAGTGACACACCCCCAAGGTAGGGTGCGTGGATGGTGACGGCCGAGGACGTGCGACGGGTGGCCGGTGTGCTGCCCCGGAGCGAGGAGCACCTCATCCGCGACCACGTGAAGTTCCGGGTGGGCCGGCTGGTGTTCGTCTCCATCTCCCCCGACGAGCGGTCGATGGGGTTCGGGTTCCCCAAGGAGGAGCGGGCGGCGCTGGTCGCGAGCGAGCCGCACAAGTTCCACATGCCGGTGCCGTCGGACGAGCGCTACAACTGGGTGCGGGTGTGGCTGGACGCCATCGACCAGCGGGAGCTGGAGGAGCTGGTCGTGGAGGCCTGGCGGATGGTCGTGCCCAAGCGGGTGGCCGCCGCCTACCTGGGCTCCTGAGGCCGCCTGGGCGATCAGGACGACGTCAATCGCCTTGGCGCGCCCAGGACTGGATCGCGGGGCGCAGCGACCGGAACGCCTTGCCGCGGTGGGAGGCGGCGTCCTTGGTCGCCTGGTCGACCTCGGCGCTGGTCTGCTCCCAGCCGTCGGGCAGGAACACCGGGTCGTAGCCGAACCCGCCGCTCCCCCGAGGCGTAGCCAGGATCCGCCCTTCCCAGGCCGCCTCGGCGTGCCACTCCCCCGCCGCCGGGTCGACCAGGACGGCGGCGCAGCGGAACCGGGCCGTGCGCCGCTCCGGGGGCACCCCGGCCAGGGCGGCCAGCAGCTTGTCCAGGTTGGCCTGGTCGCCGGCGCCCTCGCCGGCGTAGCGGGCCGAGCGGACCC
>DATENJ010000440.1:0-12573 GCA_035275125.1 Actinomycetes bacterium
CTCGG
The DNA here is from genome assembly GCA_035275125.1 of Actinomycetes bacterium. Lineage (GTDB taxonomy): Bacteria > Actinomycetota > CALGFH01 > CALGFH01 > CALGFH01 > CALGFH01. Next base: position 6 of record DATENJ010000440.1, read on the forward strand.
CAAGGAGCTGGCCGGCTTCCACCAGCAGGGCGAACACGTCGACCTGGCAGCCGAGGTCGCGGAGGACGAGCGCGGCGGTGAGCCCGCCGAGCGAGCCCCCGGCGACCGCGACCCGTGGCCACCTGCCCACGGGACCTCCTTCGTCGCTCCTGGCCCTACCCTTGGCGGCACCCCGTCTGGCGAAGGTGACGGAAGCTAGGGTTGCCCGAAGACCGCGACGCTGTCGACGCGGCATTCGAACAGCACCCGCCGCTCGTCCATGGCCGGGTCGCGGAGGCCATAGGGCGGCTCGGCGCCGGTGTACTTGGTCCACGCCTGGTCGATCGTCTCGGTGGCCCGGTGCCCCTCGACCTGGTCGTCCTCACGGACCTCCCGGTCCACGGTGGCCTTGATGCTGACCCAGTGGTAGGCGTTCTTCGGGTTCATCAACAGCATCGTCACCTGCGGGTTGCCTCGCACCCACTCGGTCTTGCGGCGGTGCTCGGCCAGGTTGAGCAGCACCTTGTCCCCGGCGTAGTTGAACCAGACCGGCGTCAGCCAGGGGCGTCCATCTCCGCCCATCACGGCGATCACGGCCGTCACCGGCTCGTCGAGTAGCTGCCGGTACAGCGGGTCGAGGTCCTCGAGAGACTCCTTCTCCTCCCGCGACACGACTGTGAACTGGTCTTCCTGTACTCCCTGGGAGACGTCCAGGACCCTGGCGACCTTGAAGGACACGGCACCCTCCCTTTCTCGTCAGTCGAGCAACTCCACGGTGACGAAGCGCAGCCTCGTCTCGCCGGCGTTCTCCAGGTCGTGGACCATCGGGTCCGCCAGGGAGGGCTCGGAGTACTGGGTGTCGCCCACCTCGTACCGTCGGACCTTGAGGGTCCCGTCAGGTGATCGCTGGCGGCCGGTCCCGGGCTCCACCACTGTCCAGAAGTACCGACGTGTATGGGCGTGAAACGGCCCCCGCTCGCCCGGTGCGAGGTTGATCTCCCAAACCTTGATCCGGTCGTTCTGGAACCACAACCGCGTGCCTACCTCGAGGTTGCTTGCGGCAGCCGCAAGCTCGTCCTCGAACTCCGCCGGATCGAAGGTTCCCTCGTTGGTGACCTCAGCCATGGCCCGAACTCTAATCCAAGCCCGATGCGCCCGTCGCACCGTGAACGTGGAGGTCCTCCCCCCCACCAGCAGTACGCCCCCAGGAGGATCACCCCGGGGGCGTACTGCATCAGCGCTCAATAGCCGATCCGGGCCATCGAGCTGGTAGCCGTCAGGCGGTGGCCCGGCGCTTGGTGGTCTGCCGCTTGGTGGTCTGGCGGCGACGGCGCGTGGGTGAGGTGCTGGCCGCCTTGGTGGCGGACCCAGGCTTGCGGCCACGCTTCTTCAGGGTCTTGCCCATGTTCTGCAGCTTCAGGGCACGGTAGTTCTTCTCGGAGATGTCCAGCTGCTGGGTTGCGCCGTCCGGGTGCCGGATCGACAGCTGATACACCTTGCCGGCAGGGATCTCAGACTGGTCGAGGTCCGAGACATACATCGTGATCGTCTTGGTACCCACTGGAACTCCTTGCTCGGCCGATCGGCAAGTGGAAACCGACGCGGCGCCAATTCGGTGACGAGGACCACAGCCGGGCGGCACCGATAAGCCGCCGTCCAATCTCTATCGACCGCTCCCGAAAGCTTCTGAACTTCACGATCACGGCGAATCCCTGCCGGCGCTCGTGCACGTGGCCAGGAGCGGATCCCGGCGCTGTGGCTCCACGGCACCACCGATCGGGAGGTCCCGGCCGACCAGAGCGTCGCGCTACTTGAGCTGGCGCAACAGCGCGTCGCAGAAGGCAGGCAGATCCCCTGGGTGGCGGGAGGTGATGATGATGCCGCCGGCATCCGAGACCGCCTCGACCAGCTCCTGGTCGACCCAGTCCGCCCCGGCATTGCGCAGGTCGGTCTTGATCGAGTGATACGAGGTCACGGTCTTGCCGCGGATGATGTCGGCCTCGGCCAGCATCCACCCGGCATGGCAGATGGCTGCCACCGGCTTGAGCGCCTGGTGCATGTCGCGAGTCAGGGCGACCATCGGTGGGCTGGTCCGGATCTTGTCCGGCGAGTACCCGCCGGGAATCACCAGGGCATCGAACTCGCCCGCGCCGACCTCGTCGATGCCGCGCTCGATGGTCACCGCGGCGCCTTGCTTGCCGGTAACCTTCTTGCCGGCCTCCAGGCCAACGATCACCGGCTCATGCCCGGCGTCTCGGACGCGGTCGTAGGGCACCTGGAACTCAGAGTCCTCAAACAACTCGTCAAAGATGAACGCCACTCGCGCCATCTGTCGGTCCTCCTGTCTCCTGGACCAGCCGCCAACTCCCGGCCCCTACCACCATGTGCCCTGAATCATTGGGCCACATGGGTCTGAGCCACCTCGTGCGCGAGATCAGCAGGCTGCACGCGTCGACAGCGGCATCGTACGTCGTGCTGGGAATCGGAGGAAGGGTGTCGAGTCAACCCCCGTTCAAGGGTGCTTCGCAGACGCCGACATACGCCAGAACTCATCGGAGGCGCGGCACCCGTCTCCACCTCCGGTCTTCCTGACAGCCTTCTGCACCGTCGCCGGTGCCAGGCCCCGGCGGGAGGGCACGTGTCAACGTCAGCCAGTCGAAGTGGGCAAGATGCGTCGTGCTGGTTGAGCGGGCGCAAACTCGCTGGTTGCAGCCCGCTCGCACCCCTGAGTTAGACTTCCCCTGGCCGCGGCGGCTGCGGAGATCGCACGTGCGCGCGATCGTCGCATCGCGTTGTCCTCGGTAGCCCGTGGCTGCTCCGTCCAGCCAGAATCTGGGAGGCCGCCACGGCTATTGCCCCCGGCACGATCATCGTGGCCAACCCTGACGCCGTCGGCGGCGCGGGCGCGCTGGTCGCCGTGGATCCCAACACTGGGGCGCAGACGCTGCTGTCGCAGGGCCAGAGTTTCGTCTCGCCGTCATGTGTGGCGTTCGCGAAGGACGGTCGGATCCTGGTCAGCGACATCAGAGCCTTCGAAGGCGGCAGTGGGGGGCTGATCGCCGTTAACCCCGCGAACGGCCTGCAAACCAGGGTCTTCGCGTCCACGCTGTTCCGACGCCCGTTCGGGATGGCGGTCCAGGCAGATGGCCAGGTCCTGGTGGCGTGCCTGGAGCAGGCCGTGATACGCGTCAACCCGGCAAACGGCGATTTCGTGAACGCCATCCCGAACGTGAACTTCGATATGCCGGCTGGCGTTGCGCTCGACGCGGCCGGCAACATTATCGTGGCCGACGTTGACACCAGTGGCCAGGACAGCCGTTTGTTCCGCATCGACACGGGAGTCGGCGCCAGCATCCGGGCCCACGGTGAGCCGCCGGGCGCGATCTATGGCGCCGTCGCGATCGAGCCTTCCGGCAACATCGTCGTCGCCAGCGTCCCGAACCACTCACCGCCGCAGGTGCTACGTTTCGCTCCGACGAGCGGAGCGGTGACGAAGGTGTCGGAGGGAAACAAGCTGGTCACTCTTTCCGGAATCGCGGTGGAGGCGAGCGGGTCGATCGTGGTCTCCGATGCTCGCAATGGGGTCATCCGCATCAATCCTGTAACAGGGACGCAGACAACGATCTCCCAGGGCCAACACCTGACCGCCTCAGGAGGCGGCCCTGTCGGGCTGGCCATCCGCTGACATCCGGCGGTTCGCGGGACGAGTCCAAGGATAAGGTCAGCAAGATTGGCCGCAAGCGCAACTGGTGGTAGTTGCGGCGTTGCCTACGGGTGTTACGGGCGTGTCATCCAAGCCGGGTGCTGCAGAGCCGCTGGAGGCCGCCTCACTTCCCCTGTCCGAGCCATGGGCGCACTCCCCTCCTCGGAGGATTTCGGGTCGAGCGCCGGACGCGCCCGTCCAGGCTGCGGGCACGCATGGGGCACCCCCCCCGGCCCTCGGCCGGTGCGTGCCGACGAGTCATCGCGCAAGGCCGTCCAACGGGCGGCTGGAAACAGCCCGTGGGGCGCGAGAAGGCCCCTCAGCGGCCCCGTTCGGGGCTACCGGCGACGACGCCCAAGCCGGCGTACCTACGGGGCGTACCCGTTGTCCATCCAGGCGCGAAAGCGCTCGACGTTGTCCGCCGGCCACGCTCTGTAGCAGGGCATGGTGCCGTCGGCTAGGCGCTCGTAGATGCGCTCGGCGTTGGCGCGCACGTCGTCGTAGGACGACAGGTCGAAGAACCTGGACATCGAGCCCACGTCGCGGTCGCTGAACAGCGGCCGGATGTCCCGCGCAAAGGCGACGTCCTGATCCATCCCTTTTCCTTCCTTCCGACGATCAAGCTATGAACGACCGGCCTGGAGAATAACCTCCGCGAACACGCCCCGGGGCTTCTTAGACGAGGGATCTGCCCGCGGATCGCCCGCCGCGGCATCGAATCCAGTCAGCGGCTGGGCCGGCATCGCTGGAAGCAGGGAGCCGTCCTTGGGCGGCAGGATGAGCGGCGCCGGGGGGCCGGGCCGGGGAGGTCGGCGACCAGGGTGTTGACCAACTCGCCCTTGTCGGGCGCGAACGCGGCGTGGATGATGGCCGCCCCGAGCCAGCAATGCATACAAAGTCCAATGACGGAATCAGTCCAGCAGGTGTCGACCTAGCCTCGTCGGCATGGGCCGAGACACTTCAACCGCTCCCAACGGGAGGAGACACCATGACCGTCAACGGCGACCCCGCCGCCCCGGACACCATCGTCCTGATCCACGGCTTCTGGGTGACCCCGCGGAGCTGGGAGGAGTGGATCGCCTACTACCAGGACAAGGGCTACCGGGTCCTCGCCCCCGCCTACCCCGGGTTCGAGGTCGAGGTCGAGGCGCTCAGGGCCGACCCGACACCGATCGAGAACCTGACCGTGCCGGCCGTCATCGACCACCTCACCGAGGTGATCGGCGGGCTGGAGCGGCCGCCGATCCTGATGGGGCATTCCGCCGGCGGGGTCTTCACCCAGATCATGCTCGACCGCGGCTACGGCGCGGTCGGCGTCGTCATGGACTCGGCCCCCACCGAGGGCGTGCCCGTGGTGCCGCTGTCGCAGCTCAAGTCGACCTTCCCGGCGCTGCGGGAAGTCGGGCGCAAGAAGGCCGCCGGCTTCAACTTCGAGCAGTGGAACTACGCCTTCTGTAACACCTTCCCCGAGGAGCGCTCCCGGCAGCTGTACGAGCGCTACCACATCCCCGCCTCGGTGCGGGTCCTGTGGGGCAGCGCGCTCGCCACCCTCGAGCCCGGCCACCAGGACACGTTCGTCGACTACCACAACGACGACCGGGCGCCGCTGCTGTTCATCTCCGGCACCCACGACCACCTCATGCCGCCCTCGGTGCAGCGCTCCAACGCCAAGCACTACAAGTCGAACACGGTCACCGAGGTCAAGGAGTTCGAGGGCCCCCACCTGCTGCCAGCGCGGGACGGCTGGGAAGAGGTCGCCGACTACGCCCTGGAGTGGGCCGTCAAGCACGCCCGCGAGGGCAACACGCCGCAAGCCCCAAGCGCCGGCGAATGACAGTGGGCGCCCGCCGGCACCCAAGGGCCGCCGGGTCCTGAGCCGGTGATCGGCGAGACTCGATCCAGCTCGTGCGGCGCTAGGAACGGACCTTTGCCAACGTGAAGGTCGCTTCAGGGTCCTTCTGACGGCTCCGGCCCGTGGCCACGGGCCGGCCCGATGGCGCTGTTCACGAGTCGGACCGAATCCTCCGCGGGTCTGGTCGAGGCAATGGTCGTGTGGGTTAGGATCGGGTGGTGTCCGCGTCTGAGCCGCCGGAACTGCCGGGGGAGCCGTCGGAGGTTGAGTACCGGCGGCCGGCCTGGGTCGAGCCGCCCGCCGACGTGGTTCCCGGGATCGTCCCGGTCGAGCTGATCCTGGCCCGCACGCCGCAGCGGGCGATCGGGCTGACCGGGATCCGGGCCTATCCGACCGGGTTCGGCTGCACTTTGCATCTGCGGCTGCGCGAGGACGTCCCCGGCGAGCAGAGCAACTTCGGCGTCTTCAACATGTTCGGGGACGGCGTCGACCCGGCAGGAGAGTTCGCCGACTACTACCTGCGGTTCGGGGTCGGGTTCGCCGACGGCCGCAAGGCCACCAACCTGGACCACCGCCGCGACCTCGACGAGATCCCGGCGCCAGACCCGCCGACGCTGTGGATCATCCGCTGGGAGGGCTACGACCGCCTGGCCTGGGAGGTGAACGTGTGGATCTATGGCCTGCCGCCGCCGGGGCCGCTGGCCTTCGTGGTCGAGTGGCCAGCCCGTGGCATCCCCGAGTCGCGGGTCGAGATCGACGCCGGTCTGGTCCTGGAGGCCGCCCGGCGGGCGGTGCCCATCTGGCCCGACCCTCCCCGGCGATGAGCTTCTTCGACCTGCCGGCCCCTCGGCCGCCGACCGAGCATCGGATGCCGTCCTGGTCCCGGGGGCCGGTGGACATGGTCCCTGGGGTGGTGCCGGTGGCGCTGTTGGTGGCCCGCACCGACACCCACGCCGTCCTGATCGACGGCCTGCTCGTGTACCCGACCGGGTTCGACTTCGACCTGGCCGTCCGGCGCCACCCCGGCCGCCCCCGCCGCCAGTCTGACCCGCGCGTCCGGCATGAGCTTCGGTTGGAGGTCCGCTTCGCCGACGGCCGCCGCGCCGACAACGGTCCCGGCCCCTGGCCCCGCCCCGACGACGACCATCCGCCGGACCCGCCATTGCTGTACCAGAGCGTCATCGGCCCGGATGGCGGCCACGTGTGGCTGTGGGGCCTGCCCCCGCCCGGACCGCTCACCTTTGCCTGCCAGTGGCCGGCCGAGCAGATCCCGCCGTCCCAGGTGGAGCTGGACGCCGGGCTGGTCCTGGCGGCGGCCGCCCAGGCCCAGACCCTCTGGCCGGCCCAGGTCACATCGCCGTGAGCTTCTTTGTGATGCCGGCCTGGGAGGCCCCCTCGGGCTACCGGGTCCCGGCCTGGCTGCGACCACCCGAGACGATGGTCCCGGGCATCGTCCCGGTCGAGCTCGTGGTGGCCCGCACCGACACCCATGCCGTCCTGGTCACCGACCTGCGCGCCTACCCCACCGGCCTGGAGTTCGCCCTCATCGCCCGACCGCACCCAGACCATCTCCAGCGGCTCCGCCACGATCCTGGCCGGCCCCATCGCCTCATCTACCACGACCTCTGGCTGGAGCTCCGCTTCGCCGACGGCCAGACGGTCAGCACCGACCCGCGGCGCTGGCCCCGGACCTTCGAGACCCACCAGCCCGACCCGCCGTTCCTCTACTACCACGGGGCCGGTGGCTGCGAGGGCGGCTGGCGCTCCCAGCACTGGCTGTGGGGCCTGCCGCCACCCGGGCCGCTGGCCTTCGAATGCCAGTGGCCGACCGGCTCAAACCCAGCCTCCGGCGTCGAGATCGACGCCACACTGGTGCTCGAGGCGGCCGACCGAGCCACCACCGTCTGGCCGACGGCACGAGACAGGCTGCAATGAGCTCCGCTGACCGTCGTCAACGACGGCACCCGAGCACCAGGACCTGGAGCCTGATGCAACTGGAGCCGCAGCTCAGGCCGGAGGTGTACGGCCGGCGGCGAGGCGGCTTCCTCGACCGCCGACGGACGCGGCAGTAGCGCAGTCAGCCAAGCATGGGACCGAACGGGATCAGCGGCCGCGGGCGGGTTGACCGGCCAGCGGCATTCTGGGAGCGTCCGAGGTGTCCGCTGGAGTGAAGGGGGAGGCATGGCCGAGATCGAGCATGACATCGACGCCTTGGAGGCGAAGCTCAGGACTGCCATCGAGGGAGTCAAGAACCTCGACAATGGCCTGCTCGAGGGGGTGCTCGAGATCATCCGCCTGCCCGGGTGGACGTCGTCGGCGGAGTTCGTCTTCACGATGGGGCTGACCGAGTCCCTCATCGACCAGCTCGCGGTGGTCAACAGGATGCAGGGCACGCTCATCGCGGGCGCGCGTCGAGTGGAGACGCCCTAGCTCGACGGCAATCCTCGAGGATCCTGTGATCCTCCTCGCGACGGTGGTCTCGTGGTCATACTGTTCAAGGTCACACGGTCTCGCCGCCGTTCGGGCTCAGATTGAGACCCCCAAGCTGATCGACGTCGAGCCGCGCAGCTCACTGGTCAGACAAGGACTGTTCTTCGAGCGTCGTCCGCAGCTCCAGGGCCGGACCCTTCCTGACGAAGCTGCGGGTCGCGACGAGAACCCCCCGGTCGTACCCGGCGACCAGGACCATCTCCGGCGTCCCAGCGCCAGGGACCGGCACCGGCCCCGGGTTGCCGCCGAGGTCGACGGTGAGGCGCGGCCTGCCGTCCACCATGACGTCGGCCCGGTCGATCTCCAGCACCTCGAAGGTGGCGGTCAGCTCTCCCCCCGCCTCCGACAGTGCGACGTCAAAGCGACGCGGCGTGCCCCTGCCGAGGAGCTCGGCCGCTGTGATCATCAGGTCGGCGTCGTTGTTCATGATGTCGTCGCGGGTCATGCTGTGGCGCTCGTCGGCGGCGACGCCGTAGTCCTCCAGCGGAGCGCCGGCGTTGGGCCCGACCCGGAGGACGCGCCGGATGACCAGCGACAGGTCGGCCCCGCCGGGGAGGCGCCGGAACGGGATCTCGTCAGAACCAGGTAGCGAGTCGAGCAGGTTCGCCGTCTTCCAGACGTTGCCGCCACCCGCGCCGGTGGTGCCATCGACACCGAGGACCAACCCGATCCGGTTGTCCTGGAACCCGGCCGCGAAGATGTCGGCCGCTGAGTAGCAGCGGGCGTCGGTGACCAGAACGACCGGACCGAAGTAGGACTGTGGCACTTCAGCGAGCCAGGCCTTGGGGGTGAACGGGACGCCGGCGGAGTAGGTGGCACCCGTCTCCAGCGCCTGGTCCATCGAGGGCAGCCAGGCGGCCATGTCCTGGTTCGCCCGGCAGATCCGCAGATTCAGTGTGGTGGCCGCGAACTGCCCGGGCTCAGGTTCGAGTGGATGCGCGGTGAGCGCCTGCAGGCACAGCTCCGATGCCCAGATCGCCCCGCCAGGGTTACCCCGGATATCCACCACGAGGCCGTCCTGGGGCAGCTCGCCGAGGAGCCGGATGAACTCGCGGACGCATCTGATGATCCCGGCGAGCGTCTTGTCCGGTAGCGCGAAGGTGCGGATCCGCAGGTGGCCGAGCACGCGGCCGCCCGCCGTCACCGGGCGCGCCTCGAACACCGTCGAGAACTCGGATGAGACGTCGATGCCGTCCGGACCCGACGCGACCGGCTCCCCGGACTCCTCCGCGGCGATGAACTCCGGCGCGAACACCAGGGTGCGCAACCGCGCAACCCACACGGCCTCGACGTCAAACCCGAACGGGGCCTCACCCGCCACCGCCTCCTCCACGGCGCTCTCGGACGACCCCGGGGCGAAGGACGTGACGCTCCAGTTCAGGTCGATCTTCCTGTCCTTGCCCTGGTGGTCGACATACTCGATGGTGAGCAGCTCCTCGTCGGGCGGCGGCCCGAAACCGAGGGCGCGGAAGGTGAACCGGTCAACGGCGCGAACGTGCCTGGCATCGGGGTTGGCGCCGGGGATCCGTTCGGCGAAGCGCTCGATGGCCCGGGCGATGGGAACGCCGTTCCACTGGGTCACCTCGACGCCGAAGCGGAACGTCTTGTGCGGGAGCTCGGAGTCGTCAGGCCGACGCTTTCCCACCAGGAAGCGGCGTCGGCCGTCCTCGGTGAACTCCTTCAGCAGGAACGGCAGGAAGGCGGCGGCGACGTTGAAGGGCTGGGGCAGGGTGTACCGGGTATGCAGGTCGCGCAACGAGTTGTAGATGTCGACCAACTCGGCGTGGAAGCTCACCTCCGGTTCCGGGGTGCCGGGGCGGTCAAGTCGCGCCTGCAGCAGCCGGAGCCGCTGCAGCGGGTTGATCCCGTACCGCGCGACCTTGAACGGCAGCAGGGCGTAGTTCTGCTCCAGGAGCAGCAGGGCCTGCTGGACGATCAGCCGCCGGTTGTCGACCGAGAGCGTGCCGACCTCGTGGGTGCTGAGAAACCCCGGAAGGGATACGGCAGCGGTGCGTTCGGTACGCGAATTCGTCATGTCAGCCACCCCCTCGCGCCGGTGCTCACCTTGACGGAGCCCAGCCGGCTTGGCTAGCCCTACGTTTCCGCGCTCCCGCCACCAGGTCCGGAGTCCGAGCACGCATCAGTCGTGCTCATCCTCGTGATGGTCTGGGTGTCGGTGGTCGTGGGGACCCGCACGGGGCCCGTTGGCCGGCTGTCAGCAGCCCGGCTCGCCGTGGTTGCCGCAGCAGGCGGACCGGGTGCGCACCTTCTTCCAGCTGTTTGCCAGCGCGAGCCGGACCTTAGTGGGGAACGGCGCGTCGTAGGTGCTGAAGTTGGTGAAGAAGACGTTCCCATTTGACCGTGCCATCTTCATCACAACCTTTCTCGATTGTGCGTCACATTATCTGTGATGACCTCCTGGTCGCGACCGAGGTGGACGGCCCTCAAGCTGGAGGCCGTGGGGAAGCCGGGGCAACCCTCAGCCTGAGCCCGGAGGAGCGTATCTGTCCCTGCCAGGGGAATCAGCGGTTCCGTCCCGGGTGCTCGCGGTGGGTGAGCAGGCCCAGGGCGGCGAGCAGGACGGCGGCGCCTTCGGCGGAGGCCGACAGCAGCTTGCCGGGAACCTGCCAGGTGTTCTCGTACATGTCGGGGAAGGGGCCAAGCGCCCCCACATCGACATAGCGGTACAGGAGCACCGCGGCCAGCGCGGTGGCCGCCACCGCCAGCGCGGCCAGCCAGCTGCTCGGCCGTGGCCGAACCAGGACCAGCAGCCCGACCGCGACCGCGAGGGCGGCCTCGACCCGGAACAGCTGCCCCTGGCCAACGGTGGCCGTGACGGTGTCATAGGCCGGCGCGTTCTGCCAGTGGACGATGGCGTCGATTCCCAGCGCGGCCGCGGTGGCGATCCGCAGGGTCCACGACCCGATCGTCGATCGTGCGCGGACACCACGGTGGAGTGGCACGGTCACCATGCTGGCTGGGCTGGTGACCGGTTCAGGAGCTGGCATCCAACTAGCCGCCGTAGCCGTTGGCGGCGGTGGTGGCAGTGGCGCCGCCGCTGACGGCGCTGCCGGCGGGCGCCACGGCGAACCAGGCCGCGCCGAAGGCGTTGACGCCCTCGCCGTTGTGCTGGCCGGGCTGGCTGTCGCCTGCGTAGTAGTACAGCGGGTGCTTCTTGTAGGTGACCTGGGTGGAGCCGTCACCACGCTTGATGGTGCCCAGCAGCGAGGCCGTGGCGCCGCTGCCCGCCTTGGGCGTGCCGCTGCTCTGGTCGACCGGCCAGGCGGCCACACAGGCGCCGGTGCAGGCCGACTGGTTCGGCTGGTCCTTCTCGAACAGGTACAGCGTCCGCCCGCTCCCGTCGACCAGGATCATCCCCAGGCCGGTGCTGGTGGCCGAGACCGTCGCAACGCTGGACGCCGCACCGCTCGCCGGGGCGGCGGTGCCAGGGGAGCCGTAACCTCCCGAGCTCGAGCTCGAGCCGTTGCTGCCGCATCCCGCTGCCAGCACTCCAACCGCTGCCAGCGCGACCAGCGCCACCAGCGGGCGGCGCGGCCCGCTGGCCCGCCCCGCCCGCGAACCCGACCCCGCGCGGTGGTCCGGCGCGGTCCGTTTGGTGCCTGTCCAGATACGCATGTGCATCCTCCTTGTGAGAGGCCAGTCGTCCGTGTCATGCCAAGCTCATAACGATGGGGCCCCAGCGGCCTGGTGTCGTTATGGCGAGCGCCCAACCTCACCGCCGACAAGCGGGCATCCTGGCCTACCCACTAGCACTACCCACGGCGACCGACGCGCTCTGGCGGCCCGGTGGCGGTCAGTCGGCGGCGACCAGGAACTGGGTGGCGGCCAGTTCGGCGTACAGCGGGTCGGTGCCGAGCAGCTCGGCGTGGGTGCCGACCGCGCGCACCCGGCCGGCGTCGATGACCAGGATGCGGTCGGCCATGGTGACGGTGGACAGCCGGTGGGCGACGACCAGCACGGTGGTGGTGCGGGCGGCGTCGGCGATGGTGTCGCGCAGGGCCGCCTCGTTGACCGCGTCCAGCTGGGAGGTGGCCTCGTCCAGCAGCAGCAGCCGGGGGTGGCGCAGCAGGGCCCGGGCGATGGCCACGCGCTGGCGCTCGCCGCCCGACAACCGGGTGCCGCGGTGGCCGACCAGGGTGTCGAGGCCCTCGGGCAGGCGCGCGATCTGGCCGTCGAGCCGGGTGGTGACCAGCACCTGGGCCAGCTCGCCGTCGCTGGCGTGGGGGGCGCCCAGGAGCAGATTCTCGCGCAGGGTGCCGGACAGGACCGGGGCGTCCTGCTCGACGTAGCCGATGGCGCCGCGTAGCTCGGCCAGTGGCCAGTCGGTGACGTCGCGGCCGTCGACCAGGACCCGGCCGGAGGTGGCCTCATAGAACCGCTCGACGAGGGAGAACACGGTGGTCTTGCCGGCGCCCGAGGGACCCACGAACGCCGTCATGCCACGCGGTGGGACGGTGAAGCTGAGGCCGCGGTGGGCCTCGGGCAGCTCGGGGCGGTAGCGGAAATGCACCTGCTCGAAGGCG